>NZ_JBCNFP010000072.1:0-695 GCF_050481165.1 Paenibacillus cisolokensis | reverse complement strand
TTCTTCAACCCTAACCATTTTTTGTAAGGTTCAGGGTCAGTTTCGTATTGCCTTTTTCAGTTCGTGCAATGAGTTAATTTTCAGGATAGACCCCCATGCCGCTGACGCGGCACCATCAGATGATGAAAATAGGGGACGTGCGGTATAATGGACTTGCGGCTGGCGAGGGAGGTCGCCAAACTATGGTGCTTACGAGCCCGTGAGTTAGACAGAGCCCCAGCGACCAGGTGCACCACAGATTGTTGCCCCTTCCGGGAGCACGCAGGATAGAATAATCGCTTGACGGTTGCTGCACCAGCCCTTAATCATTACCGCCGCAAGGAGTTCTGCTGTATGGACGTCGTTTATACCCACGTATGCGGGCTGGACGTTCACAAGAAGAACGTGGTGGCCTGCGTCATCACACCGGAAACCAAAGAAATCCGGACCTTTTCCACCATGACCGATGACCTGATCCTGCTTGTCGATTGGATCAAAAGCAACGGGTGCACCCATGTCGCGATGGAAAGCACCGCCTCGTTCTGGAAGCCCATTTACAACTTGCTGGAGCTTGAGGACATTCAGACACTCGTCGTCAACGCCAAGAACATAAAGAATGTGCCCGGACGCAAGACCGATGTCAAGGATGCCGAATGGATCGCCAATCTGCTTCGCCACGGTTTGTTACAAGGCAGTTTCATCCCGAACCGCGACCA
>NZ_JBCNFP010000071.1:0-1386 GCF_050481165.1 Paenibacillus cisolokensis | reverse complement strand
AATATGGTATATGATATGTTTTATGCGGTTTGTTGAGCTTCCTCCACGATGACCTTGTAACCCAGGATTTCTAACTTCCGAATCGCTTGCCTTGCGACTTGATTTCGCTTGCGTTCTTCGTAATGGTGAGGTCCGAGTTCAATATAGGTTTGTTTCTTCTTCAGGAGATGGTAAATTATCGTCAAAATCCGGTGTGCCACAGCAACCGCCGCTCGATTCGCTCCTCTTCGGGCAGCAATGCGATGATACAAACTGGACAAATACGTTTCTTTGGAACGGGCAGCCCCTCGGGCGGATTCAACCAAGGCCGTTCGCAACTTTTTGTTTCCTTTGGTGGTTTTCCCCGACTTTCGTTTCCCGGCACTTTCATTGTTCCCTGGAGCCAGTCCTGCCCATGAACACAAATGTGCGGCGGAGGGGAACTGATCCATGTTCGTGCCGATTTCGGCCAGAATCTGTTCTGCGCTCCGACGACCTACACCGGGAATTGTGTCCAACCGCTCCAGGTCTTCTTCAAAAGGGGTCATTCGTTCCTTGACTTCCGCATCAATTTCTTCAATCAGTTTGTCCAGATCATCGATATGGCGGAGCTGCGCTTTGAGCATCAGACGTTGATGCGGACCCATGAGCCCGTGCAAGGCTTTTTGAAGATCCGCTTTTTTGTTTTTCAGCTTTCGCTGCGCCAGTTCGGAGAGTAGTGCCGCATCTGTTTCGCCTTCGATCATCGCTTCGATCATGAGTCGTCCTGATTTGCCCAGGACATCGGAAGCAACGGAAGACAATTTGATGTTGGCGCCCTCCAGCACTTTTTGAATGCGCTGAACCTCTCGGGCGCGTTCGTCAATGAGACTGCGGCGGTAGCGGATCAATTCGCGCAGTTCGCGTTGCTCCCGATTGGGAATGTAGCTGCCCTTGAGCAAACCGTGGCGTAATAAGCCAGCGATCCATTCCGCATCTTTGACATCGGTTTTTCGTCCGGGCACATTTTTCATGTGCTTGGCATTGACAACAAGAGTTTCAATTTGTTCCATCTCCAACAGATTGTAGATCGGTTTCCAAAACGAACCCGTGCTCTCCATGGCGACATGCGTACAGCCATGAGATTTGATCCAATCAATGAGGGCAAGCAAATCTTCGGTCATCGTGGAGAACGTACGGATCTCTTTATGATCTGGGGTGATGATGCAGGCCACCACGTTCTTCTTGTGAACGTCGAGGCCACAGACGTGTGAATAAACGACGTCCATAACTCAAACACTCCTTGCGGCATGAATCTGCAAAGGCTGGTGCAACGACCATCACATGTCATTCTATCCCGCGTGCTTCCCTTAAGGGAGCCACAATCTGTAGTGCACCGGGTCGTCGGGGTCTGTCTAAGAATCGGGC
>NZ_JBCNFP010000070.1:0-30742 GCF_050481165.1 Paenibacillus cisolokensis | reverse complement strand
GACACGGCGTCGGCGAGGCGCGCCGCGGCCTGCTGCGCCGCTTGCGCGACAGCTTGCGCCGCATGCGCGAGCCGGCCGCTGCCAGCGGCTTGGCCGGACGGCTGCGCCGGCACATCGGCCGGACGCCCGTCCGCGTCAGCCGCCACGGCGCCGTCCACCTGCGGCGGCGCGCCTGCGGCAAAGCCCGGCGTCGGGTCGAACGGCACCCATCCCGCGCCGGGAAAATATACCTCTACCCAGGCATGGGCATCCTTCGCCCGAACGGTATACCAGGCTTCATTCGAAGTTTTACCCGAAGCTTTATCCGGTGCTTCATCCGAAGCCACTTCCCCCTGCTCCGCTTCGGCTCCGGGCGCGAACCCTTTCACCCATCTCGCCGGAATATCCTGCGCGCGCAGCAGGACAACCATCGCGGTAGAAAAATGGACGCAGTAGCCCTGCCGTTGCTCGAACAGAAAGTGATCGACGAAATCGGCGCCGGACGGCGGCTCCTCCGTCTCCTCCAGCGTATAACGGAAATTGCCGCGCAAATATCGCTCAACCGCCTTCACCCGTTCGTACCGGTCCGGGGTCCCCGCTTCCGCGGCCAGTCGTTCCGCAAGCTCGACAACCCGGCGCGGCAGATCGGCCGGCAGCTGCAGATCGTCCTCCGATACCGCTTCGACCTTGCCGGCCGTATCGGCGGAAGCGGCGGCCGCCGCCCTCAGCACATCCGGCTCCGAAGGCGTCAGCGTCGTTTCGATCGTATACCCGGATATCCGCAGACCGGCCGACGGCGCAAACAGCGATCCGGATGCTTCATCGCGCAGATAAGTTCGCGGCGGCGAATCCGTTCCCGCTGTCTGCAGAGCGGTTACTCGCGCAACAGGGCCTCCTGCCAGAAGCGGCATATCGGCAGCGGAAGGATGAACCAGCCGAACCGTATGTTCGACCTTGCGGACGGCTTGCCCCACGGCATCCGCAGCTCCCGGCGCGGCGCCGCTTGCCGTCCCGCCCGCATTGCGGCCGGCGTCTCCGGAGACGGCGCCATCCGCACCGGCCGGCTCTGCGGCCGTATCCGCCCCATCCCCGATAGCGTGAAGCCGCAGCTGCGCCGGCCGGTCCGACCAGCCGCGTCCGGTGTAGATGCTTTTCGCTTCCCCGCGCCAATATAACGGCACAGGCGATCGGACGGCAAATACGACGGTATCGTCCGGCTGCAGCGGCCCGCCGAGCGCGAAATCGTCCGTGCCATAGCCCGTTGCGGCCGTGGCGCCCCCGGCATTGCCCGACGCCGCTGCGTCCCGGCTCCCTGCGCCCGCCGTCCTGCGCAGCATATCGCGCCACTCGTCCGCCAGCATGGCGGCCCATTCCGCCGGCCGCAAAGATTGCGGCTTGTCCGCGCTGATCGCAAGCGCCGCCGCGATAATGACGAACGCCGCAGCGGCCCCGGGCACGATCGGCGAGCGACGCAGTCCAAAGCCGCCGCTCTTGGGGGCTGCCGCCGAATGCACGGCGGCCGCGCCATGAAGCCGCAAGGCGCGCGGATAGGCGACCAGCGCGCCAAGTAGCAGCCCTTCCGCCGCTACGCGCGCAAGCGCCCATTGCAGGTCGAAGCCGAGCCAGCCGTTCAGCAGCAGCAAATAGCAGACGGTCAGCCCGGCGAGACCGAACCCGGCCTGACGCAGCCAGACAAGCGACTGCAGGGCGGGAGCGAGCATCGCCCATCCGGTGAACATCAGCAGCGTACAGAGCTCGCCGGACATCGCGATCAGGCCGTACCCGGACATTCGGGACAGGTCGGCGCTCAAGACGGACGGTAATTCGGCCAGCCATTCCACAACCGATCCGTCGCCGAACAGCAGCGCCGTGCCGACCAGACATACCGTTCCGTTGATGAGCAGCCCGACCGGGCGGGGCGGCATGAACAAGCCGCAGGCCAGGAAGACGCCCAAAGCCGCGACCAGCGGCTCGAAACGGTACAGCTCGGCCGCTTCATGCAGCTGCCGCCACGGCAGTATCCATTCCGCCAACAGCCCGTAGAGCAGCAGCGTCGTGGCCAAGCGGTAGCGCCACGAACAGCCGCGCGACCCGTCGGCTGCCGCGCCGCTCCCTCCCGCGAAGTCCGGCCGGCCTCGGCCCGCTCCGTACGGTCGGCCGTTCGCCGCAGCAGAAGGCGCCGCCATACCTTGTCCCCGGCCGCCCGTACCGTTACGATGCGCGGCCATCGGAACCGTCTCCTTCCACCGCTTCCGCCCGAACCTTCGGACGTTCCGGAACATACAACCAGCGGACTGCCGCTCCGCCGCTTTCGATCCGTTTCTGCGCTTCCCGCATGGCGAATGTAACCGTATGCTGGCGCGACACGAACCGCAGCTCCAGCCGGCAGCCCGCAGCGGCAATCAAGGCGGCCAGCTTGCTCCAGCCGCCGGCATGCTGCCAATCCGGCGTGAAGTACACAAGCGTCCCGCCTCGGACCAGCTGCTTCGCGACCGTATCGCGCCAGCCGGAGCCCGCATTTCCGCCGCTGTCCGGGCTGACGGCGGCAAGCCGCTCCGCAAGGCGGACGACCGCCGACGCATCTTCCGCTTCCAGCCGTTCCTCGCTTCCGCCGATCGCAAGCCGCACGCGGTATCCCAGACGAACAGTCTCGTCCGCCGTGCCGACCGCCCAGCCGGCCGCGGCATCGAGAAGCGCATCATCGCCTTGATACAAGGCGGACGACGTCTCGACTGCGAGCACGATCCCGTCCTGCGGACCGGGCGGCTGCAAGCGCGTCTGCCAGCCTTTTCCCTTGGCCGCGGCGCGCCAGTCGATATGGCGGAGCGAATCGCCGGCCCGGTACGGCCGGCGCTCCGTTCCCGGACCCGGCATCATTCCTGCGAATGCCGCCCGCCCTTCCGCGCCGTCGCTCTTACGAATAGCGGGCAGACAGCTTTCCGGCTCGCGATGCCGTTCGGCCGTCCGTTCGGCCGCAGCCGGCCGCGGCCGCCCGCCGCGTTCCGATTCGGCAGGCGGGGAAGGCATCACGATCAGACGGTCCGCAGCGAAGACCCGCCGCTCGACCGCCGTCAGGCCGAACGGGTCTTCGACCGTCAAGCGCAATGGCTCGAACAGGTAATGTCCGCGGGGCAAGCCGCTGATCCGATATTCCACCGTCCATTGACGGCGCAGACGTGGGAGCGTGAGAAAGCGGCAGACGACCGCGGAGGATGCACCGGCGTTCGCCTTGCCGATTCGTTCTTCAACGCCGATCCAACCGACCGGCGGCACGATGCGCGAGCGGAACGTCAACCGGACAAGCACCGTATCCCGGTCTCCCGCGTGTCCGCCCGGTCCGCTCGGCTCCGGAACCGTAACCGCGCGGACTGCGTCGAGAGCGCCGGCCGCAAGCCGGGGCAGCACTGTACAGAAGGCGGCGAGCAGGCCGAACGCGGCGGCGGCGAACCACTCCATAGCCTCCCCGCGCAAGACGACAGCCGCCGCGCTGACCGTCCAGCAGGCCCCGAGCAGCGCCCAGGCTCCCGGCCGCAGACGCCAGCAAATCGCCGCCTTCCCGGCAGAAGCTGCGCCGGACGGGTTTTTCCCGCGAATGGCGTGATCGGCGTGAATGGCGTTCGCTTCGCTCATCGGCGCCCTCCCCCCGGACGATCGCCTGCGGGAAGCGACGTTTCCTTCAATATGCGCTGCAGCGCCATCGTCCGGTCGGCCCCGGGACGCGCGGCGATTCGGTGGCACAGCACCGGCATGGCCGTATCCAGCAGATCGTGCGGCAGGACATAGGCGCGGCCTTCCATATATGCGCGCGCCTGGGCCGCCCGCAGCCAGTCCCGCGAAGCGCGCGGGCTCGCGCCGAGCGACAGCTCGGGAGCCTGGCGGGTCGCGCCGGCGACGCGGACGATATATTCGCACAGGCTCGGATGAACGTAAACCCGGCCCGCTTCCCTCTGCATCTGCCGCCACTCGCCGGTTGTCACGACAGGCCGCAGCTCCTCCGGCCGCGTCTGGCGGGAAGCGCCGGCCTCCTCCAGCATCCGGACCTCGTCCGAAGGCGCGGGATAACCGATTTCCAGGCGCATCAGGAAGCGGTCGAGCTGCGCCTCCGGAAGCGGGTACGTTCCTTCATAGGCAAGCGGATTCTGGGTCGCGATCAGCAGAAAAGGCTCCGGCAACCGGCGCGTCTCGCCCTCCACAGTAACGCAGCGCTCCTCCATCGCCTCCAGCAGCGCGGACTGCGTTCGCGGCGGAGTGCGGTTGATTTCATCCGCCAGCACCAGGTTGGCCATAATCGGCCCCGGCCGATATACGAACTCGTTCTTTTCCCCGTCCCATATCATGCCGCCGGTAATATCCGCCGGCATCATGTCGGCGGTAAACTGGATGCGCGCGAACCGCCCGCCGATTACGCGCGCGAACGCGCGGGCCAGCATCGTTTTGCCGACGCCGGGCGCATCTTCCAGCAGGACATGTCCGCCCGCGAGCAGCGCGGCCATCGCCTGCGTAATCGTTTCTCTTTTGCCGATCAAAACCGATTCCAACCGCGACGCCATCCGGCCGAGCAGCACCTGCGGCTCTTCGATTCGCGCTTCTGCGGCATGCCCGGGGCTGCGGAAATCCGGCCGCTCTCGCTCCGCACCGGCTTCGCCCCGCCCCATTTCCCATCGCTCGGGCGTGATCATACTGGACTACCTCCCGGAAGATTCTAACTCTATCTATTCTTCCAGTTTCGCCACAGCCGGTCCCCTTTAGACCTGCCGGCAGCCGCGTTATGGCCGCATATTACGCATATTATGCGATCGTCCTGAACGGGCCGACCTCTATTTCCCTTATCGCATTCCCTGCCTTCATCCGGTAGATTTCCAGACCGAATGCGGCAAGCGCGCCTCTCAGCGGCAGCATGATCCGATTGTTGCGAATGCTGTCCGGCCCCGGCTCAAGCTCCAGCACCGTGCCGTTCACCATAACCGTCGCCTTGTTGGATTTTCCGTCCCAATAAACCTTTCCCCCGAACCCTTTGGCCAACGTTCGGACCGGCACGAACACTGCTCCGTCGCGAATCGCGTATTCCCCCGGCTCCCACCGTACGACGATGCCGCCCTTTCGGACAACGAGCTGCCGGCTTTCCGTCAGGAACGGCGCGCGTTTCCGGACTTCTCCCGCAAGCTTGGCCGGTGCGGGCGCACCGAACCGTCCGCCCGCTTCCGTCGGCGAGCCGGCCGCATGCGCGTTCGCCGGCCGCGCTTCCGGGGCTGCGGCGGCCAGTCTGCCGCTTGCGCCGTGCTTCTGCAAATAAGCGGTCTCCGCCGCGGTCGGCATGTCCCGCTTCCACTTGATGCTGTCCGCAACCGGGAATACAACCGGGGACGCTTGCTGCTCCAGCGCTGCGAACGTATAGCCTTTCGCACGATAATACCGGATAATGTCAGGCAATGCTTTCACCGTCTCCTGATGAATCGAGGAGTCGTGCAGCAGCACGACGGTCCGCTCCGACAGTCTGGACGCTTTGACATTGGCGACGATTTCATCAGCCGGAACGCCAATCCGCCGGGAATCGCCGCTGTCGACGTTCCAATCGACGACGATATAGCCCGCTTCGTCCAACGCCCGGAAATAGGCTTCGTCAAAATTGCGGTGCGTCCCGCCCGGCGCCCGCAAAAGCCTCGTTTTAACATCCGCCGCCCGTTCGATCGCCTTGTCGGTTTCGACGACTTGCCGGGCAAACTCCCCGAAGCTGCCGTATAACTGTTCATACTTGTGATTGTAAGTATGATTGCCGATCGCATGGCCTTCCTCCGCGATTCGTTTCACCGTCTCCGGATACCGTTCCACGTGCTCGCCCAGCATGAAGAACGTCGCCTTCACCCGTTCACGCTTCAAAATATCGAGCACGTCCTCCGTATAGCCGCTCGGCCCGTCATCGAATGTCAAATAGACGACCGGCTTCGCCTTGGCGGACCTGGAAACACCTTTCGGTTTGCTGCCGGCAGTCTGGCTTGTCAACGTGACGTCATGCGCCGTCGCCGCGTCTGCCTTTAAACCTGTCAGTGCGGCGTCTGCCTTCAAGCCTGTCACAGCAACGGCACTCCCCGCTTCATCTGCCCTCCGACTTGTCGAAGCAACAGCATTCGTCATCGCCGCGTCTGCCTCCGGGCTTGTCCGGACAGCGGCATTCGCCGATTTCACGGCACCGGATTGCTCCCTATCCGCCGGCGATGGCTCCGCGCTCCCCGACGCCGTTATGACCCGCTCCGGCCCGGCAGCCGAATTCGGCGTCCCGAACTCCGAGATCCGTTCGTCCGATTCGGCCGGCCCGCTTTCCATCGTGTTCCGGCCACCGGCGCCGACCACCACCAATCCGGCCATTGCGGCCAGAACAAACGTCTTCAACCAACGCGGCATCGTCATCCGTCACCCTTCTCTCCATAAATGATGCTTTATCACAGAGTATATGAGCGACGGCTCCGGCGAATGCCTGCCGCTCCCGCACGCGGCCGAAGGTTGACGGTCATTGTCCGCTCATATATAACGCTCCGTGAATCGCGCCACCGCTTCCGCATACGCTTCGGGGTCGGTATCGTAGGAAACGGCATGGCCGGCGTCCGGCACGATCAGCAGTTCTTTCGGTCCTTGCCGTTTGGCCTCGTACAGCTGGCGGACCATGGCCGTCGGAACGAACGTGTCGTTCCCGCCGTGGATGAACAGAATCGGCCTGTCCGACCGGGCCGTCTGCCGCAGCGCCGAAGCTTCCCCGAAGCTGTAGCCGGCCCGCAGCCGGGTCAGGAAGCTCGTAAGCGGCAGCAGCGGAAAAGCCGGAAGCCGATACATCCGCCTCATCTGATACGCCAGAATATCCTTCACCGAACTGTACGCACAGTCGGAAACGATGCACTTGACCTGATCGGGCAGAGCCTCGCCGCTCGCCATCAGGACGGCCGAGCCGCCCATGGAGACGCCGTGCAGCACGATCCGGCAATCCGCTCCGAGGCGCTCGATCGCTTCGCGCGTCCATGCGATAATGTCGAACCGGTCATGCCAGCCGAACCCGATATAATGGCCGCCGCTTCTGCCGTGCCCCCGCATGTCCGGCATCAGAACATCGAACCCCAGCTTGTCCCGATACAGCCGCGCATAACCCGCCATGGCGCTTCCATCTCCCGAATACCCGTGCACCAGCACGGCGAGCCGCTTCGTCTGCCGGTCCGCTTTCAGGTACGACGCCCGAAGCGTGATGCCGTCATCCGCCCGCACCGTCCACTCCTCGGGATGCCGCTCCGCCAGCCAGGCGGCGCTGGCGGCTATATGGTTTCCACGCACGCCCGAAGTGGTGGATACAAGATCGGGATCACCGACCAGGAAGCTTTTGTCCGAACGGCTGACGCTTTTTCTGTAAAAATATTCTGCCGCGCCGAACAGCAAAACGGCTCCCGCTGCCGCAGCCCCGGCTACGATCCGTCCGATAACCATATCTTTCCCTCCTTTGCATGGCCGCAACCAGACAGCGGCCTGTTCCCGCAACCGATTTCATTGCACACGATACATTGCAAAATCTATTATAGCGCCGCCCTGCCAAAAAAGCTGTCCTGCCGGCCTTGTACAGACCGGCGGGACAGCTTCGCTGCGGACCTTCCTTCGAGCGGATCGGACAACGATTCCGTCAGCGGCTTTCCGACGACGGACTGGACGAGGGACTTGACGACGGACTTGCCGTCAAAACGACGGTATCGAATCGCAGCGCGATCCGGTTGAACAAAGCTTTCCGGCGGAGAGAAAAATCGATCGTATACCATGGCGTTTCCCGCCCGAAATGATCGGTGAACGTTCTGCTCGTAAAGACCGGCTCAAGCTCATCGCGATCGCAGACGATTTTGACCGCATAGCCGTCCTCGCCCCGAAGCAGGATACAGCCTTCCCCCGGCTCCGGGGGAACGGCGGTTGCGAGGCGTTCGACGATACGTTCCGGAACGGACGTGAACTTGAACTCGTCGGTCAGCTCAAGAGACGGAAGCTCTGCCTTTCGCCATACGAACTGCCGGACGGCGGACGCCAGATGCCCGAGACGGTAAGCGGAACCGAACTCCAGCTTGAACCGGACCTCGTCCTTCCCGAGCGACGCCTCCAGAATGCGGGCGGCGCTGTCCCGGCCCGCAGCCTGCAGACGACCGTCCAGAATCGGAACCGTATGGCCTTGCGAACCGTTGCAGTCGAAGTCGTAGCGGCCCGGACCGAAGTATTCGGCCGTATATTCTCCCGCCCCGAGGTCGGTGATGAATGGCGTCCCGCCGGCAAGCAGAATGAACTGTCCGATATCGTTATGGTTATGGGGCTCGTCGTTATGCCCGCCCTTGGCGGCAAAGCCGAAGCGCCCGTATTCCGAATGATGCCGGGACACGATCCACTCCGCATCCGGCAAGTAGTAGTCGGCGGCGCGCCATGCCGTCTCCCGCTTCCCGGCATCGTACCAGATCAGATTGCGGAAGGCCGGAGCCCAGCGGCTGCAATGGTCCTCCGTGTAGGCGGCCCGCAAGGAAGAAGGCGGCACATCCATATCCTCCGGGTACAGCCCGGCCAAATAATGCGTGAGACCAAGCTGTACGGGGACGCGCAGCGGCGAATCGGAGAAATTGACGACCGCGTCGCCATTCAAATAGCATTTCTGCTGAAACAGGGCGATGCTGCGGACTTTCTCCAGCCGGAACAAGTCGATGGCGCCTCCCGTCCGCCGCTTGAGCAAATCCGCGAAATAGACGAAGAAGCCGAAGCCGTAATTCCAGTAGCCGATTCCTTCCGTACAGGCTCCGTCATCACCGAAGCCGTCCAGAAAATACGCCATGCTGTCGAGCGCTTTGCTTATGACGGCCGTCAGCCTGTCCGACGGATCCAGCATAAGCAGCGCGGCAGCGCCGATCGAACCGGCGCAAACGGCGGACCAATTGTGCTTCGCCGTCTCCCAGCCGAACGGGCCGTTCTCGAGAAAGGGGCGGAACAGGCGCTGCTCCACTTCCTCCGCCATTCTGTCCCGCAGCCGGGCGGGAAGCCGCTGGCCCAGCAGCACCGCGATTTCGCTGAGAGCGAAGCCCGTCTCCGCAGCGAACAGATCGATGGCGCCCCGGACCTTCCTTCCTTGCAGATGAGCCGGAAGACACCACGTATATTCATTGCAGACCGCCCAGATGATCTCGTGCAGACCGCTTCGCAGTTCATCTCGTTCCGACTCCAGCAAAGACAGGAGCACGAACGTATTCAACCTTCTTCTGCGCTCGAAATATACGCGTTCGTATTCGAGCCGCGATCCTTGCTTTTCGAACAAGGTGAATAAGGCATAAGTCAGCTCCGGGATCGGAGTTGCCGACAGCCGTTCGCCTTCCCGTCTGATCTCGCTTACGAAATCCGCATAATCGGACGTTGTACGAACGATGCGCCAGAACGCATCCTGATCGCCGTCCGGATAATAGAAGCCGTGACCCGCCGGCTCCAGCCTTTCCATGACGGAACGCAGTTTTTCCTTGCCTACCATCTGCCCGCTTCCTCCCCGCCAATCGATTTGCCGGTTATCCATGCAAGCAAAAAAAGACGCACCGTCACATGTGCGTCCGTCCCCGCTGTCAATCCCTTTCCACCAGACCGCGCTTCAAATACCGCTCCAGCGTATTTGTCACATCCCATACCGTATGCGCCAGATCGTAATTCTCGAAAGCGTGCTCGCATTCGCGCCGGTAAGCCAGGTCGCGCTCGTAGCGGGCCAGATGCTCCCCGACGACAGCCTCGTCGAGCCCCTTCTTCCGCTGCCGCTCGGCGACCGTCTCCCGGTCCGCGTAAATGAACAGCCGAACGGTCCGCTCTCCGTACAGCCGCTTCAAGATGTCGGCTCCCTGCCGGTTGACGATCACATAGATGCAGCCGTGCGTTTCGAAGCTGCGCGCCACGTCCAGCTCGCGGATGCCGTACCGGTTGGCGCCGATTCGTATGCTTTCCAGAAATTCCTGCTGGCGTTCCATCTGTTCGTACAATTCGTGTGAAATAAAATGATAGTCGTGCCCGTTCACTTCCCCCGGCCTCGGTTTTCGCGTCGCGCAGGACACGACCTTCTTCATGCCGAGAGTCGCGCCGGCCTGGTCGGCGACCGTCTTGCGGCCCGCCCCGTCCGGCCCCGTGAACACAAAAACGAATTCCCGGTCTTTCAGCTCGTACATTGTTCCGACCTCCTCGAAGAAGATTCGTTGCCGGATGTCATTTCCGTCCCGTTCCTCTTGATGCCAAGCCAACATCGGAAGTGCGTCATGTTCGTCTGAATTCCCGCCGTATAAGACGATTATATGACAATTTCGGCGCTATCGTCAAATAATCCCTAGAAAAAGTTGTCCGTTTTCGCGTTTTCTTCGTTTTTCTTCTGTTTTCGCCTTCAAAACCTCTATAGATCCGAAAAAAGGACATCTGCATGACCCCCGGAAGGCGGTTCGCAGATGCCCTTTCTCTTTCATGCCGACCGGCTATTATTGTTTGACGGCCGCCAGCACCTCGTCCGCATGGCCTTCCACTTTCACGTTGCGCCATTCGCGCGCGAGCCGCCCTTCTTCGTCGATCAGAAACGTCGAGCGGACGACGCCCATATATTCCCGGCCGAACATTTTTTTCTTCTGCCATACGCCGAACATCTTGCACACTTTCTGATCCGTGTCGGCAAGCAGCAGAAACGGCAGGCCATGCTTCTCGATAAACTTGTTGTGCGATTTGACGTCATCCGGGCTGATGCCGAGAATGACCGTATTGCGGTCTGCGAACGCTGCGTTCGCATCGCGGAAATCGCATGATTCCTGCGTGCAGCCCGGCGTCATATCCTTCGGGTAGAAGTAAAGGACGACCTTCTTGCCGCGAAAATCGCTCAGCGAAACGTCGGCGCCGTTGGAAGCCGGCAGCGTAAAATCCGGTACTTCCCGACCGATCTCCACCTGGCTCATGAGCCGTTCCCTCCTTTGTCTAGGCTGTCCCTTTATTGTAGCGGATTCGGAACGCTTGCGCCAACTCGGGACGTGCGAAGGCAGGACATTCCCTTGGCAACCATGTATATGTTTTACAATAGGGAGGTCGTGGAAAATGAATGCGTTGAGATCGAAACTGTTTTTCCGCTATATGCTGTCCTATCTGGTCATTTTTTTTATTCCGTTCCTTGTGATGAGCCTCTTTCTGTACGAGCAGTCGGTGAACGCGCTCAAGCGTGAAATCGACCAGAGCAACCTGAACAAAATGATGCAGGTCGGCGAGCAGACGGGCAACCTGATTCGGGCGATGAACCAGATTGCCGCCCTCATTACTTACGACAAGCACCTTACCCCCTACATGGTCAGCCATCCTTATACCGCAAGCGACGCCATCGAAAAGCTGGGCATCTACAAGTCGTCCAACGCCACGATCGACGAAATGATGCTGTATTACCACGATTCCCCCAACGTCTATTCCGACCGGGGGTATTACGCCGTCGACACGCTGCTTTACCGCGTTTTCGGCGCCAGCGACGAACAGAAGGAGCATTTTCTCCGCACCGTCCGCAACCTGAAAGCGCCGGCCGCGCTCCCTGCGGATTACTTTGCTTCCGACGACAACAAAAGGCCGGGCTCCGTCCTGTTCCTCTTCCCGATCCCGCCTCACGATACGAACAAATACGGCACGGTCATGTTCCTCGTCCGGCAGTCGGTCTTCTCCGGCATGATCGCCCATGCGCTGGGCGATTTCGAAGGCAGCATCTTCATGCTGAACGCCGACCGGGAAGTCATTGCCGAAGCTCATCGGGACGGACTGCTCGGACAGCTCCGGCAAGCGGAGCTGACGGGTCTGGATCTGGCCCGGACAGGCGTGCGCGAGACGGAGATCGGCGCTTCCGGCCGGCATTCCGTCGTCACCGTTCATGCGCCGGAGACGGGCTGGACGTTCGTCATGGCCGCCCCGACGAACCAGTACGCCAGCAAAGTGTTTCATATTCCGATTCTGCTGCTGGCCATCGCCGGATTGCTGGTCGTGACCGGTCTGCTGCTTGCGCTCTTCTTCGCGGCAAGACAGTACCGGCCGATCGGCAGCCTGATGAGCTATATGTACGGCACCAAAAGCAGGCCGGCGGGAGAAGCCGGCGGGTCCGTGCAGGATACGGTGCAGCAGTTCATTCGCCACCACGATTCGCTTCGGGAAAAAATGTCGGTGCAGCAGCCGTTCGTGCGGGACCAATGCCTGTTGAAAATATTGGGTGGCAATCTCGACGATCCGGATACCGTCACGGAAATGTGCGCCATGTCCGGCGTCTCCTTCCCTTACCCCTATTTCTTTGTCGTCTATATTTCGTTCGAGAACGCGCCGCATCACGACGTGAAGCGGAAAGGCGCGCTGCTGAAGGAGCTGGAAGCCCGGCGGTTGCCGGAGGCCGTCATCTGCGGCGTGGAGCTCATTCATGACAACGCGATCGCCGCCGTCGTCAATACCGCTCACGCCAACCCCGCCTGCACGGAAGCCGCCGTTCAGGAGCTGCAGCGGCTGAAGGATAACCTGGAGCTGGAAGGCGTTATGGGGGTCGGCACCGTCTATCCGGCAATCACCCAGGCGCACAGCTCGTTTATCGAAGCGTCGGCGGCCGCCGATTACAAGCTGACGAGCGGAACCGATACGGTTCTCTACTTCAAGCGGCATTCGGCATCCGGCGATATTAGCGGCTGGTACAGCAACGATCTTCATCTCAAGCTGACCCAAAGCTTGAAAAAAGGCAACCGCCGCGCCGCCCTGGAAACGGCGGGAACGCTGCTCCGCCGAATACGGTCGCTCGACGCGTCTATCGCATGGCTCCGCTGCTGCTGCTTCGATGTCGTCAACGTCGTCTTCCGGGCAGCCGCCTCCATCGCCTACAGCGATCCGGAGCTGGAGAAAGCGATCGTCAATTTCAGCTCCATCGAAGATTTGGAGCCGAAGCTGAACGCCTTCATGGAAGGCGCCTGCCGGCAGGCCTCGCTGCTGAAGGAGCGGGAGGGGCAGCTGCTCGGCGAGCAAATTATCCGCTACATCGACAAGCATTATAAGGAATACGCCTTCAGTCTGGAACAGCTTGCCTCGCGTTTTCAGCTGTCGGAATCGTATACGAGCCGTTTTCTGAAAGAAAAGACCGGCGCAACGTTTCTGCAGTATTTATGGGAGCTGCGTCTTGCGGAAGTGAAACGGCAGCTGGTCATGACGGACAAGCCGATCCGGACGATCGTGCAGGAAATCGGATACATCGATGTGCCGAACCTTATCCGCAAGTTCAAGAAGGCGGAAGGCATGACGCCCGGCGAATACCGGAAGCGCCATACGAATTCCCGGTAACGAACGCTCGAAAACGCCGGACTGACCGCATCGGTCGCCTTCGCCCGATTGTCATTTGGGCTTGCGCGGCCGCCGGGATGTGCGGAAATGACATATGTTGTGCGGCCTCCGTTCCTTGGCCGAAAGCCGCTTTTCCCGTTCGGTTGTCATCGGCAAAGCGACATATTTACGCGGTTTCGGCGTCGTCCTACAATGAAAGCGCGTTCAATACGACCGGTCGATTCGGAACGCAGCCATCCTCGACGAAGGGAGCGGATGCCGCTGTTATGCACCGCAGAACGAGCTTCACCATGACGCTCAGGCAAGCCGTGAAGTGCTGGCAGCTTTATGTCCTGCTGCTTCCGGCCGCCGTCTACTTCTTCATTTTTCATTATATTCCGCTGTACGGCGTCCAGATTGCCTTCAAGCATTACGTTGCCGGCAAGGGCATCTGGGGGAGCCCCTGGGCGGGCTTCGATCATTTCGAACGTTTCTTTCAATCCTATTATTTCTGGGATCTGATCCGCAACACGCTCGTGCTGAACGTTTACGGTCTGCTGCTGTTTCCTTTGCCCGTACTGCTGGCCTTGTCCTTCAACGAGGTGCGGAACGCCGCTTTCAAAAAATGGGCGCAGACGATCACGTACGCGCCGCATTTCATTTCGACCGTCGTCATGGCCGGCATGATCA
Organism: Paenibacillus cisolokensis; assembly: GCF_050481165.1. NCBI lineage: Bacteria > Bacillati > Bacillota > Bacilli > Caryophanales > Paenibacillaceae > Paenibacillus > Paenibacillus cisolokensis. The sequence continues at coordinate 16,759 of NZ_JBCNFP010000070.1, read as the reverse complement.
TCGCGTTTCTGGACCCGCAGACAGGGCTTGTCAACAACGTCATCAAGCTGTTCGGGGGGGAACCGGTCCAGTTTCTGATCACGCCGCACTGGTTCAAGCATATTTTCGTCTGGTCCGGCCAGTGGCAAGGTCTCGGCTGGGGCGCCATCATTTATTTGGCCGCGCTGGCGGGCGTCAATCCGGAGCTGCACGACGCCGCCTCCGTCGACGGCGCGTCCAGGCTGCGCAGAATCTGGCATATCAACATTCCGGCGATTATGCCGACGGTCATTATTCTGTTTATTTTGTCGATGGGCAGTTTCATGTCGGTCGGCTTCGAGAAGGTGCTCCTGCTGCAAAATCCGCTCAACATGTCGTCTTCCGACGTCATCCAGACGTTCGTCTACCGCAGCGGGCTGCTTCAGAGCCAGTACAGCTTCTCGGCCGCTGTCGGCCTGTTCGACTCGGTGATCAACGTTCTGCTGCTGATTGCGGCCAATCAGGGCGCGCGGCGTCTGACGCAGAACAGTCTATGGTGAAAGGAGCGCAGCGATGAAAGCGACGATGTCAGACCGGACCTTCGAGCTTGTGAATCATGTCCTGCTCCTCCTGTTCATCGGCATGATCCTGTTCCCGCTCCTGTTCGTGCTGTCGGCATCCGTCAGCGATCCGACGCTCGTCAATTCGGGCAAGGTGTGGATTTGGCCGCGGGGCATTACATTCGAAGGGTATAAGCGGATTTTCCAGAACAACGAAATTTGGCTGGGCTACCTGAACACGATCGTCTATACCGTGATCGGAACGGTCCTCCACCTGATCGTGCTCCTTCCTTGCGCCTATGCGCTCTCGCGGCGCGAACTGGCCGGGAAGAAGCTTATCCTGTGGTATTTTCTGCTCACCATGATGATCGGCGGCGGGCTCATTCCGACGTATCTCGTCGTGCGCGATCTCGGCATGGTCAATTCGATGTGGGCGATCGTCATTCCCGGCGTGGTGGGCGCCTGGGACATCCTCGTCTCCCGGACGTTTTTCCAGCAAAATGTCCCCGACCCGCTCGTGGAGGCGGCGAAGGTCGACGGATCGTCGTACTTTCATATTTTTTTCCGGATCGCGCTGCCGCTGTCGCTGCCCATTATCGCGGTCATGTCGCTGTTTCACGGCGTCGGCTTGTGGAACCAATATTTCAATGCGCTGATCTATCTGAATCACGACAGTTTGTATCCGCTCCAGCTCGTGCTGCGCAAAATTCTTGTCGCCCAGGAGATGAGCTCCGAAAATATGGCGAACAGCTCGATTCAGGCGGAAGCGCTCGCGGCGCAAGCCCGTATCGCCTCGATTCTGAAATACGGCGTCATCGTCGTATCGACCGCGCCGCTGCTTGCCGTTTATCCGTTTTTGCAGCGCTTCTTTCTGAAGGGCGTGCTGATCGGCTCGATCAAAGAGTAACGAAACGATAAAGGGGAGGAATGAAATTGAAAAGACAGTTATCGATATGGTTGTCCGTTCTGCTGGCCGTTTCTCTGCTGCTGGCGGCTTGCGCCAAGGACGAAACGGAGAGCGCGAATCCGGAAGAACGCGAGCCCGGCGACAATTTCAACGCGACCGGTTTTCCTATCGTGAGCGAGCCGGTCGAGATCGAGGTGATGGGCGCGCGGCATGCGCTTGTCGGCGAATGGAAGAACCTCGCCTTCTTCCGGGAGATGGAAAAGCTGACGAATGTGAAATTCAACTACAATACGCCGCCGTCGTCCGACTATGCCGAGAAAAAAAATCTGGCCTTCGCCAGCGGAGAAATTCCTGAAGTATTTTTCGGCGGACAGCTGACGACGGACGATGAAATTACGTACGGCCAGCAAGGCATTCTTATTCCGCTGGAAGGGCTGATCGAGAAATACGCGCCCAATATCCGCAAGGTGCTTGACGAAAATCCGGAAATCAAGCAATCGATCACCGCTCCGGACGGCCATATTTACGCGCTGCCGGGGGTGAACCAGGCGCCGATCGCCAAGCTGACGAGCATGTGGATCAACGGGCATTGGATGCAGAAGCTGGGCATTACCGAAGCGCCGCGCACGACGGATGAAATGTACAAGATGCTCAAGGACTTCAAAGAGAAGGACCCGAACGGCAACGGCGAGGCGGATGAAATCCCGCTCACTTCGATCAAGCTCGGCGACGTGCGCGGCATGTTCCTCCCGGCTTTCGGCGTGCTGCGCCGGGAGCATATGGCCGTCGACGACAAAGTGATCTACGGCGCTCTTCAGCCGGGATACAAAGCCTATCTCGAATATATGAACAGGCTATGGAAGGAGCAGCTTCTCGACCCCGGCACCTTCTCCCAGACGACCGAGCAGAAGTCGGCGAAGGGGCATGCCGGTCAGGTCGGCGTATTCACCGACGCGCTCCCGTATTTGACGCTCGGCGGGGACAGCGAGAGTTCCACGATCCACCCGCTCGTGCCGGCCATGACGAGTCCGGCCAATCCGGACCAGCCGATCATTTCGCAAGGCTCCGGCATTTCCAGAGGAACGTTCGCCATTACGAACAAATGCAAATATCCGGAGGTGATTATCCGTTACGTCGATTATTTGTGGAGTCCGGAAGGCGAAATCCTGATCCATTACGGGCTTGAGGGGGATCTGTGGGAATGGGCCGACGACGAGAAGAAGTTGCGCAAATATATCGAGCATGAAGGCATGAACATCGAGGAATACCGCGGGGGCAAGGTGACGCCCGCCGTCGGCGTCTCGTTCCCGATGTTTACGCCGGAGGAAGTGGAGAACAACTGGGCCGATCCGATGCATCAATTCCGGATCGCCGAGGTTGACAAGAAGCTGAAGCCATACGGCAAATCGCCTTTCCCGGATATTTACCTGCTGCCGGAGGAGAGACAGCAGATCCAGGGCATCGAGACCGACCTGAACACCTATGTCGAAAGCATGGAAGCGAAGTTCGTCACCGGAGAAGCGTCGATGGATCAATGGGATACGTTCGTCAAGACGGTGAAGGATATGGGCGTCGACAAGCTGCTCGAGGTGTACCAGACCGGCTACGATCGTTGGCTCGCAGCCGACAAGTAGCCCCCCATGCGTTGCGGCCGGACCGAAGCTTGTGTGCTTCGGTCCGGTCTTTTCCATGATGGGAACAAACGACCGTCGGCTACGAGCCCGCCCCGCGGTATCGCTTCACCCCGTTGTTCCAGATCGCAAGACCGATGGCGAATACGATGACGCCCATAACCGGCGTGAGCGGCGCCAGCGCCGCAATGCCGTCCTTCCGGTCCAGAAAATGCGCCGCCGGAATGACGCCGACGAACGCGAACGGAAGCAGCCACGTCAGGACGAAGCGGATCAGTTTATTGTAGATGTTGACCGGATACCGGCCGTAATTCTGGATGTTGTACATAAGCGGCAGGATGCCGGTCGGCGAATCCGAGTAAAAGGCGATGGCCGTCAGCGCCGTATACAGCCCGGCATAGATCAGCACCGCTCCGGCGATAAACAGCAGCATGAGGGGAATGTCGAGCCAATCCAGCGGCAGGCCGAGCCTGTACCAGCAGACGCCCATGATGACCGCGCCTACGATCGAGCCGGCGAGCGACGGCGGGTCCATATTTTCGAGCAGCAGTTGCAGCAAATTGTGGGCGGGCCGGGTCAGCACCCGGTCCATCTCCCCTTTCACAATGTAGCGCTCGCTAAAGTTCCACAAATTGAAGAACGTGCCGAATATGCCGTACGGAATCATGAAAAAGCCGTATACGAATATCACTTCCAGCTCCGACCAGCCGCCGAGCGACGCCGTGTGCCGGAAAACGATCAAAATGAAGATCAGGTTCATTCCCTGGAACATCAGATCGGACAGCACTTCGATCCAGAAGTCGGCCCGGTAGGTCAGACGGGTTTTGGCGTAATTTTTCAGATATTCCCAAAATAACGACAAGGCAAACATGCCGTCTCACCCTCCCTGTACGAACAATCTTCGTCTGGCAAGCCGCCACAGCCACCAGATCGGGACGAGCAGCGCCGCAAACCAGAAGAGCTGCAGACCGAGCACGCCGAGCGCTTCGCCGGCCGGCGTCCTGCCGGTAAACACCGAGCTCGGCAAATACGTAATCGCCTGGAACGGCAGCCATTCCATAACGGAAGCGAGCCAGCCGGGGAAGAACGAGATCGGGATGACGACGCCGGAAAACAGGTCGACCATGACCCGCTTCATCCGCATCATGCCTTCATTGTTTTCGACGAAAAAGGCGAACAGTCCCGTCAAAATGTTAATCTGCGAATTGATCAGGAAGCTCAGCAGCAGCATGACCAGGTAGACGAGCCAGACGGCGGGATCGGCCGGCAGCTTCACCGGAAACAGCAGGCAGACGACGATCATGCCCGGCACCATGAACATCAGCAGGCGGAACAGCCCCTCGCCGAAGCCCTGCATCATTTTGACGGCCAGATACGAATACGGGCGGATGAACTGGATGGCGACGCTCCCGTCCCGGATTTCATTGGCGATTTCCCGGTCCAGGTTGTTGAAATAAAACGCGCGCGCCATCCACGACACCGCCACATACGTCGTCATCTGCGCGACGGTAAAGCCGCCGAGTTGCTCCTGCGCGCCATAAATCGCCTGCCACAAAAAATAGTAAGCGCCGATATTAATGGCATAAATAATAATGCCGCTATAATAATTAACGCGGTAAGCCAGCATCATCAGAAAGCGGATGCGGATCAGGTCGAGATAAGCGCTAGCCATGGCGCACCGGCTCCTTGTCCGCACGGTCCCCCGCGGCTGCCGCGGCGGCTTCCCCGGAGGCCGCGTCGGCTCCCGCCGCGCCGGACTCCGCGCCTTCAAGCCTGGAACCGGCCGAAGCCGAGCCGGAACGGTAAATTTCGCGCACGATATCGTCGGTATTCGTCTCGACGATTTTAATGTCGCGAATGTCCTGGCAGGCGCCGACGACGCGCGCCAACGCATCGGATACGCTCACTTCCATCGGCACCCACATCGCGGCCGTCATATCGTTTCCCGCCGTCCACGTGACGCCGAGATCAGCGGTCAGAAGCCGCAGTTCGGCAAGCGGAGCCTGTCCGCCGAACCGGAACCGGATTTCGCGCCCCCTGCTCCAGCGGGCTTTCAATTGTTCGAGTCCGCCGTCATAAATAATGCGGCCGTCGTCAAGCATGATTACGCGGTTGCACAACGCTTCGATATCCTGCAAATCATGCGTCGTCAGCAGGATCGTCGTCCCGTGCTCGCGGTTCATCTGCTTCAGAAATTCGCGGATTTCGGTTTTGACGACGATATCCAGACCGATCGTCGGCTCGTCCAGAAACAGTATCGACGGATTGTGCAGCAGCGAGGCGACGAGCTCGCAGCGCATCCGCTGACCGAGGCTCAGCTTGCGCACCGGACGGTTCAGCAGGTCGCCGAGCTGCAGCCGTTCGACCAGCTCGTTCAGCCGTTTGCGGTATTCCGCTTCCGGCACGCGGTATACTTTGCGCAGCAACTGGAACGATTCGATCACGCCGATGTCCCACCACAGCTGGGAACGCTGTCCGAATACGACGCCGATCTGGCGCACGAACTTCTCCCGTTCTTTATACGGCACATGGCCGTTGACGAGCAGCTGTCCGGATGTCGGCACCAGGATGCCGGTCAGCATTTTGATCGTCGTCGATTTTCCCGCTCCGTTCTCGCCGATATAGCCGCATATTTCGCCCTGCGGAATTTGAAACGTAATATCTTTGACAGCGGTCACTTCCCGGTATTCGCGCTTGAACAAATCTTTCAGCGCCCCCGAAAGCCCTTCTCTGCTTTTTTGCACTCGAAACTGCTTTCTTAAATCTTTGACATCTATCGCCAGCATGGTGTCCGCAACGCTCCTCTCGCTCGACATTTCCCGGGAAATTGTGATATTTTTCTAATAAATGGCACAGAACTTGATCTTGTGCCATCAAGACCTTTATAATTTTATGATATGTAATCATACATCAGATACGGACAAAGGAAAAGCGGCCCCGGCCCCCTTGCTGCACCGGGTACACCGTGATTTGCCCGTTATACTCGCTTATCATAACTAAAGGGGCGATACGCCGGAATGCGAAAGAAAACGAAAAAGAAATCCAAGTGGAGATGGGGGCTGTACGGGTTGCTTGCCGTATTGGCGGGCGTTATCGGCTATGCCGCCTATCAGGGATTCGGCGTCTATAACGCGCTGGACAATTTCAATAAATCGCCTGAAGAATCCCGGTTCGGCCAGTTCGAGCAGGTCAACAAGGAAGAACCTCCCAAATGGGAAGGCAAGGAACGGGTCAATATTTTACTGCTCGGAGCAGATGCCCGCGGTCTGGAGAAAGATCAGGTGGCCCGCACAGATACGATGCTGCTCGCTTCCATCGATCCGGTGACGAAGAAGGCGCATCTGTTCTCCATCCTTCGCGATACGTATGTCGATATCGAAGGTCATGGCAAAAACCGGATCAACGCCGCCATTACGTTGGGCGGTCCCAAACTGACGATGAGCACGATCGGGGATTTGCTCGGACTCGATATCCAATATTATGTTTATACCGATTTCGAAGGCTTCAAAGCGCTCGTCGATGCGATCGGCGGGGTCGACTACGAAGTCGAGAAAGATATGAAGTGGACCGACAATGCCGACGGCAACCGTTATGATATCGATCTGAAGAAAGGTTATCAGCATCTCGACGGCGACAAGGCGTTGCAATATGTCCGCTTCCGTCACGATGCGATGAGCGACTTTACGCGGACCGAGCGCCAGCGCAATTTCCTGAAGGCCGTGGCCCAGAAAATGCAGTCGTCCTGGAACTTGCTGCGCATGAAGCAAATCCTGGAAAGCGTTACCCCGTATATCGAGACGAACCTGACGCCGCAAGACATGCTCAAGCTGGGCATGCTCGGCCTGGAGGTCAAGATGAGCGGCTCGGCGCAGGTGCCGCCGATGGAGCTGCTCCGAAGCTCCAACGGCGGAGCCGCGGTGCTCGAGATCAGCGACGAAGACAAGCTGCGCGAATATGTGCAGGAGCAGCTCGCAACCGACGAGAGCGCGACCGTCTCCGGCGAAGCCGACGGCACGGACAGCGGCCGGGAGAGCGGAGGCGGCACTGCTCTGGACAGCGGCAGCGGCGGCCAAAGCAGCGAAGCGGCGGCGCCATAGGGGAAACGAATATTTCGAGGGATATTTCCAGGGATATTTCATGGATAACTCAACGGATATTTCAACGGGGAATTTAACGGGGAATTTAACGGGGAATTTAACACGGACAGTTCAATACGGATTGTTCAACACGGATTGTTCGACGGGGAATTTATCACGGATTGTTCGACAGGTAATTTATCACGGATTGTTCAACACGGATTGTTCGACGGGGAATTTAACACGGATTGTTCAATACGGATTGTTCGACAGGTAATTTATCACGGATTGTTCAATACGGATAGTTCGACGGGTAATTTAACACGGATTGTTCAACACGGATAGTTCGACGGGTAATTTAGCACGGATAGTTCAATACGGATAGTTCGACGGGTAATTTAACACGGATTGTTCAACACGGATAGGTTCAACGGGGAATTTAACACGGATTGTTCAATACGGATAGGTTCAACGGGGAATTCTAATATTTCGACCAATCTGACAATTCGGGAGGGGGAAGCCGGTTCGGTTCTGCGGACTGCGGTTTTTCGCCCCTCTTTTCGTTGCCCGGTATACCCGATCTTTTCAAGGAGGAATGACCATGCTGCAGCCACGTATCCGTTCGGAGGAGCTTTACCGCGAAGCGCTCGAGCATATCGTCGGCGGGGTCAACAGCCCGTCGCGCTCGTTCAAGGCGGTGGGCGGCGGCGCCCCGGTTTTCATGGAGCGCGCCGAAGGGGCTTATTTCTGGGATGTCGACGGCAATCGCTATATCGATTATTTGTGCGCGTACGGGCCGATTATTACGGGGCATGCGCACCCGCATATCGCCGAGGCGATCGTACGGGCCGCCCGCACCGGCACGCTGTACGGCACGCCGACCGAGCTGGAAATCCGGCTTGCCCGCATGCTGAAGACGGCCATTCCGTCGATGGGCAAAGTGCGGTTCGTCAATTCCGGCACCGAGGCCGTCATGACGACGATTCGGGTCGCCCGGGCTTACACGGGGCGCACGAAGATTATCAAATTCGCCGGATGCTATCACGGACATTCGGATCTGGTGCTGGTCGCAGCGGGGTCCGGTCCCTCCACGCTCGGTACGCCTGACAGCGCCGGCGTTCCGTCGAGCATCGCCCACGAAGTCGTCACCGTGCCGTTCAACGATCTGGACAGCCTGCGGCAGGCGCTGGAGCGCTGGGGAGACGAGACGGCCGCCGTCATGGTGGAGCCGATCGTCGGCAATTTCGGGATGGTCATGCCGAAGCCCGGTTTCCTCGAAGGGCTGTGCCGACTGGCCCGCGATGCCGGCGCGCTCGTCATTTACGACGAAGTGATCAGCGCCTTCCGGTTCCATTACGGAGGAGCCCAGACGTTCGCGGCATTCCCCGATCATGCGGCGATCGAGCCGGATCTGACCGCGCTCGGCAAAATTATCGGCGGCGGTCTGCCGATCGGCGCGTACGGCGGACGCAAGGAAATTATGGAGCAGGTCGCGCCGCTCGGTCCGGCCTATCAGGCCGGTACGATGGCCGGCAATCCCGCCTCCATCGCCGCCGGCATCGCCTGCCTCGAAGTGCTGCAGCAGCCGGGCGTGTACGAACGGATGGATGCGCTCGCCGCCCGGCTGACCGATGCGCTTTCCCGTCTCGCGGCCGAAAACGAAGTGCCGCTCACGGTGAACCGCATCGTCGGGGCGTTCTCGACGCATTTCTGCAGCCATCCCGTCACGAACTACGAAGAGGCGCAAAACGCCGACGGCGAAGCGTTTGCCCGCTTTTTCCGGCATATGCTGGACCGGGGCGTTTGCCTTGCCCCTTCGAAGTATGAAGCATGGTTTTTGACGACGGCTCATACCGAGGCCGACATCGACGAGACGATCGAGGCGGCGAAGGCTTCGTTCCGCGCCATGCGGGACGGCCGTTAAAGCTTTTAAAGCTGTTTAAGCTGTTATGGCTGTTGTGGCTGTTATGGCTGTTATGGCTGTTATGGCTGTTATGGCTGTTATGGCTGTTATGGCTGTTATGGCTGTTATGGCTCATTAAGGCGTTGAGGCATTGAGGCGTTGAGGTATTGAGGCGTTGAGACGTTAAGGCTGTTAAGGACGTTAAGGACGTTAAGGCTGTTAAAGCTGCGTTAGGACTGTTAAAACTGTTAAGACTGTTAGGGACGTTAAGGCTTTATGCCGTTAAAGCAAAATCATGCCATGTATAAGTTTATATTCCAAGCAGAAACGACTCCGTCGTTTCTGTCTGAAGACGATATCGTATAGGATGGCGGCCAAGGCCATTGCTGCAAAAGTGCAACTTTTTTGGGCGCAAAATAACCAAAATGCAAAAATTTCTGCGATTATACAGTTTTTTTGACCCGTTCAAGCCAGTCAAGCGAAAATCGCCAAAAATTACTGTATTTTTGCAATATTTTACTCCATAATTATCTATTCGGCCCAAAATTCCTGCACTTTTGCAGCTTTCGCCATCTGCCGGGAGACGGGGGCGCTGAAGGCGGGGAGCACTAACGGACCGGAGCGAAGACGATTAGACGGATGGCGCGGCGCGTAAACGGACGCTGGACGATTTGACGAATGGCGGAGCGGGCTAAAGGACGGGAGACGATTTGACGGAAGACGGGGCGCACCGGATGAACCGGAGGCAATTAAACCGAAGGCCGGGCGTCCCGACGGACCGGAGGAGATTAGTCAGATGGCGGGGCGCGTATACGAACTTTGGATGGTTTGACAAATGGCGCGGACGGTTAGACAGGCAAATAGAAAGTAAATTTTATATTTCTTTAATTACAAAAAAGCTGCATCGGCCGATGCAGCTTTTTTGTGGGGTGCGGTCTTTTTATGCACCAACAGTATCTATGCGGCGCTTCCTTTGCCGCCGCCCTCGGCCTCCTCCTCCGGCATCGTGACGGTTCCCGGCGCCGACGGCTCACGGATTCCGCCGTTCCCGTCGTCCGAACCATCCGCCGGTTTATCACCCGGTATGATCTCCGAACTTTGCTCCGGTTCTTTGCCTGGCGCTTGCTCCGAGTTTTGCTCCGGTTCATCCCCTGGCGCTTTCCCCGGACCTTCCGATGGTTCATCCCCCGGCGATTTCTCCAAGCCTTGCTCCGGCTCATTCCCCGGCGCCTTCCCCGAACCTTCCGATGGCTCATTCCCCGGCACCTTCCCCGAACCTTGCTCCGGTTCCTTGCCCGGCGCCTTTCCGGACGGCTTTCCCGGTTTGGGCGATTCGGCCACGAAATCGATGTCGCTTGTGCGAACCCACCAGGACTTGCGATCGATGCGGATCAGCGCCCAGTTTCTCCAAATTTCCAGCGCCTTTGCTTCCTCCGCTTTTTTCTGGATGGCCGCTGCCTTCTCATTCAAAGGAGAGTCGAACAGCTCCGCGCCTTGCGTGATGACGATTGTATCCGACTCCGGCTTCTCGAACGGTCCGCGAAGCGTTCGATTCGCGGGAACCCAGCCCGTTCCGCGGTCGGTGCGAATTTCGTACCAGTCGCCTTTCTTCCGAGTAACCGTATAGCGTCCTTCGTACAGTACAGCGATTTGATCCGCAGTCGGATCCGGCCAACGGCGAAGCGTTTCCGAGCGGGTCAGCCGAATTTCGCCTTTGGCGGTCTCCGCTTTCTGGCGCTTCATCCACAGCTTGTACCCTTCTCCTCCGAGCAGCCCGCCGATATCGCGGTGCTGGTTCCAGATGCGGTCCCATTCGGTCAGCGGGACGTTCGATTCGCCCGCATAGCGTCCGATTTCCGGCGTCAGCGCCGGCCGCCCGAATTCCTGAATGAACCAGTCGGTAAAACCGCCGCCCGACGGATTTTTGGACGGGGTAACGAGCCGGTATCCGGTTAGGGCCGCATAAGCGTTCGCGAGTTGCCGATCTCGCTCGACGTTCGCTGCAGGGGTCAAAAAGTTCCAGTACAGTATTTCCCCCGATGAATGGTATGACACGGCAATTTCCGGCTTCGTCTCTCGCGCCAGCTTGACCATCGCCTGCGTTTCTTTCGCCTGTATCGGACGGATGCCTTTATAATTTTTATACCCGGGCGCGGGAGCCGGATTATGTATGTTTCCCCACCCGGCAGGATATTGCCGGTTCAAGTCGATTCCTTTGGCGTTAGCCTTCCAGCGTTTGAAGTTGCTGCTTCCTCCGTTCAACCGCAGAAGCTGCGGCCGGACCTCCGCGGGAAACGCGCCGGCTCCTTTCTGCTGCAGCGTGACGCCGTCCGGATTGACCATCGGCACAATCCGGAACGTGACGCGGTCGAGCAGATCGACGGCCCGGTAGGATCCGATCGTACCGTTCTGCACATACGCCTGCGCGTAACGGTCAGCCAGCGCCATAAGCAGAACGGTCGTGATCCATTCCCGCGCATGATGCGAGCCGTTCAGCAGGACGACGGCCGGTCCGTTGCCGAGGTCCATACTCCATATTTCGCGACCGTATTCGCTCTTTCCGATCGAACGGATACGGATCAATTCGGGATAACGCTCCGCAAGCTTCTTCATATCTCGAACCATGATTTCATACGTGTAAATTTGCTTCGGATTGACAATGCCGCTGGCGGACGCTCCCGCTGGCACCCCCGTTCCGGCGGCCAACAGCACGGCGATCAGCAGGAGCAACATGCGGATAAAAGATGACGGATGTAATCGACTGCGATTCATGATGCATACCCCTCGTTTCGATATAAGAAAATTCGACGCAATTCTCCATAATTGCGACAAAAGTCCCTTATTCGACACGATGGCAATCAAACCCTTTATCCGCCTGAATAAAAATCAGGTTAAAAGTCCTGGTTATTCGAATACCCGGCTTCCGCATAGCGGGTAGCACAACGGATCGGACAAACCGGTAAGCGTTGAGGCTCATGACGGCAGATGGACACATGCCTAGAACGGTTATAATTGTTCTTTCGCTTGCCGGCGCCTCTCCTTCCGTGCCTTAATGATAGCATTGATGCCTGCGACGGGCCGGATTGAACCGCGCTTGCTGCAAAGAGGATTCAAGATTAGCGAGAAGAGGAGAACGTTATGCCGACATTCGAAAAACTGCCCGAAGAGATACGGCAATCTGTCGGATCCGAACCGCTGCTCGGCGTTAGGGCCGACCTGCTGCATGACGGACAATTCGGCGATCAATGGCTTACGGTTACCGAGTCCGACGTCTCGGTCTGGCTTCCCGACGGCTCCAGGGTATTGCGGCTGACCGTCGAAACGATCGACGATGCCAGAGCCGTTGGCGGAATCGGCGGAGGCACGCTCATCGCGGATACACAAGATGGCCCCGTCGTCATCCTTCGTTATACCGCATCGCTGGCTTCCGTTTTCAACTACGCCGCCAAGCTGATCGGCGCGCTGGCCAAAGGGGAGGAGCGGCCAGCCGCTTCGAAGAACGACTTTCCCCGTCTATGCCCCAAATGTGCCAACCCGCTGCCGGAAGATTCGCAATCGTGTCCGATCTGCAAAAACAACAAAAAAGTGATTCTCCGCATGCTCGGATACGCCAAACCTTACAAACCGCAGATGATCGGAGCGGCGGCTCTGCTCATCCTGACGACGCTGGTGGAACTGATACCGCCTTATCTCACCAAAGTGCTGCTCGACGACGTGCTTCAGCCGAAAACGATGGGCAGCACCCTGTTATGGGTCGTCGTCGGGCTCGCCGTTACATCGATCGTTCTGTCGGCCATGCAAACCGTCCGCGGCCTGATCGGCGTCTGGGTCGGCTCCAGACTGATGGGCGACCTGCGCAAAGACATATACAGCTCGCTCATGCGCTTGTCGCTCGCTTTCTTCGACCGCCGGCAAACCTCGCAGTTTATCGGCCGGGTCAACAGCGATTCGGAGGCGATGCGCCAATTCATGACCGACGGCATCATATGGGTAGCCGGCGAGTCGCTGCGCGTTGTTGCAATATTCGCGATCATGTTTAATCTGGATTGGCGGCTGACAATGCTCGCTTTGCTTCCGGTGCCGGTAATGATCGTCGTCTCGATGACAGTATGGCCGATGATTGGCCGGCGCTGGTACCAGCAATGGCGCTCCATCTTTCGGCTGAACGTACTGGTCGGCGATTCGCTGCAAGGCATCCGCGTCGTCAAAGCTTTCGGCCGCGAAGGCACGGAAATGGGGCGCTATGAAGACGCAAACCGCGAAGTGGTGCGCCATAACATCCGCATCGAAGGGATGTGGCAGGGGCTCTTCCCGCTGTTCTCGTTCGTGGCCGGCATCGGCACGCTGCTTATCTGGTATTACGGCGGATGGTCGGTGCTGCGCGGGGAAATTACGATCGGGGTGCTGATGGCGCTCATCACTTACCTCGGCATGCTGCTTGGCCCGCTGCAATGGGTCAGCCAGATGATCAACTGGGCAAGCCACGCGCTGGCGGCTGCCGACCGCGTCTTCGAAATTATGGATACGCCGTCCGAAGTGCCCGATTCCGCCAACCCGGTGCCGGTTGGACGCGTCCGGGGAGAAGTCCGGTTCCGCAACATCACATACGGATACGAGAAGCATCGTCCCGTGCTCAAAAATGTCAGCCTGGACGTCGCAGCAGGGGAGATGATCGGCCTTGTCGGCCATTCCGGCGCCGGGAAATCGACGTTCATCAACTTGATCTGCCGGTTCTACGATCCGGACGAGGGCATCATTACGATCGACGGCACCGATCTGCGCGCCATCGCCCAAACCGATCTGCGCAGTCAAATCGGCGTCGTGCTGCAGGAAACGTTTCTGTTCGACGGCACGATCGCCGAGAACATCGCCTACTCCAAACCGGATGCAACGCCGCTTGAAATTATGCGCGCAGCCAAAATCGCCAACGCCCACGATTTCATCGTCAGGCTTCCGGACGGCTACGACACGCGGGTCGGCGAACGCGGACACCGGCTGTCCGGCGGCGAGAAGCAGCGCGTCTCCATCGCCCGCGCCATCATTCACGATCCGCGAATTCTCATACTGGACGAGGCGACCGCCTCGGTCGATACGGAAACCGAGCGCCAAATCCAGGAAGCGATCGCGCGGCTCGTGAAAGGGCGAACGACATTCGCCATCGCCCACCGGCTGTCAACGCTGCGCAATGCCGACCGCCTCGTCGTGCTCGATCACGGCCGAATCGCCGAGATCGGCACGCATGAAGAGCTGCTGGCGCAGGAAGGTGTCTACTTCAAGCTGGTAGAAGCACAGAAGGAACTGTCCAAAATTAAGGGGGTGGAAGGATGAACGACCCGTACGATATCCGGGTATTGCAGCCAGAGAGTATTTCTCTCAGCCGTGGCGCCGGCGGCGTCATGCAAGGCGTCGTCGACGGCAAGCCTTATTCCGAATTGATCGTTTTCCGGACATTCCCCTTTTTGTATACGACGCAATATTTGTCGATCCGGGATGCGAAGGGAGAGGAACTCGGCATCGTCGCAGATCTTGAGGAGCTCGACGCCGAAAGCCGGGACGTGCTGCGGCAGGAGCTGCGCTTCCGCTACTTTCTTCCCCGCGTCACCCGCGTCGACTCGGTCAAGCAGAAGACCGACTTGTGGATCTGGGAATTGCAGACCGATCTCGGGCCGACGCGGCTGGCGATGCGCAATTTGCACGATCATATGCAGTTTCCCGGTGGCAGCCGGATCATTCTGACCGACCTGACGGGCAAACGCTGCGAAATCCAGGATTGAAGAAGCTCGACGGCCATAGCCGCAAGCAATTGAACGACGTCATTTAAAAATTTACAACTTCTGCGCATAAGCAAGTACGGTATCGGCCAAGGCATCCGCATGCCGTGAACGATGATTATGTGGCCTGCCCCTGCTTCCGGATGGCACGAATTCCCGCAAGATACGAATCGACCAGCAGACGGAAGCTTTCGTCGAGGTCAAGCGGCATTCTGAAGCCGCCTACTCGCTCCAAAGAGGCAAAGCCGTGCAAAATGCTGCGCAACCCCCGAACGGTATGAAGCGCTTCTTCCGAGGTTAAGCCGTAATCGTCCAAAATGCGCACCAGCAGCCCGACGAGCCGCTCGCCCGCTGCGGCAACTTCGGGCTGCTGCGGGTCCGGCGCGCGGAGCGTCAGTTCATAGATGCCCGGGCGGGTGCGCGCGAATTCGAGATACGCCTTGGCAAGCGCCCGTACCGCATCGTCTCCGGAGCGGCCGCCGCAAGCCGCATCAAGCTTTTCGTGCATTTGCTCCAATCCGTATAGAGAGAGCAGCTGCCGCAAACCGTGCAGCCCGTCCACATGATTGTACAGAGATGGCGTGCGGATATTGAGCTTTTTGGCAACCGCGGCAAGCGTAACGGCCTCCGTGCCTTGCGTATCGGCGATTTCCGCCGCGGCCTGCACGATCATCTGCCGGTCCAAACCGATTCTCGGGGACATGGCTTACACCCTCCTTTGCGGGGCAGCGCTTTCCGCACCGCGCTCCGCTTCGGCGATGGCTTGCCCGATCTTATCCGCAGGATTGGCAATCATCCGCCCGTGCCCCACGGCGAGCAGCGTCGGACGAAGCGCCTGCAGCCTGCGCGCGCTCTCCAGCGCCAACGTTTTGCTCCACGTCGCGAATGCCGGGAACGGGAACCACGGCCGGAATTGGCCGGAAACGGCGATCCCGCCCCGCGTCTGGAAAGCGTCGCCCGCAATCAACGCGCCGGTGCGAGTATCGAGGAACGCCATCGAGCCCGGGGTATGGCCCGGAGCGGCAACGGCCTGAAGCGAGCCGACGCGGTCTCCGTCGGCCAGCAGGACGTCCGCCCGCGTCTTCACCTTCTTCGGCACGCCGCCGCGTATCGGCGTAGTTGGCTCATTCCGATCCAACGATACATCGCCGGCCAGCAGACGCGCATCCCGCGATGAGATGTGAACCGGCACATGCGGCAGATGCGCTTTGATCGCATCCAGCGCGCCTACATGATCGTCATGCGCATGCGTCAGGACGATGCGGGCGATCGGCTTGCCGATTCGTTCGGCTGCCTGGAGAATGCCTTTTTTACTGAACGGCAGGCCCGCATCGATCAAGGTCAGACCGTCGTTTTCCTCGATCAGATAACAGTTGACAGGGAAAAACCGGGGCAGAAAGGACAATTGGATGACATGTTGTACGCGCGTCACTTTCATTTCAAAAAGCACCTCTTTCCAAAAACTAATGTCATTAGTTTTACTATAAACTAATGACATTAGTTTTTCAAGTCATTTGGGTTGTCCTCGAATGAAAAGCTGGGCGGGTCCCAACTCCTCCTCATCAAACCGTACGTGAGGTTTCCCCTCATACGGCTTGGGAAAATTTCTTTAAATCCCACTACGTTCAGATTAAACCGGTAATGATTGAGATAAAGGTGAGTGATCCGATAGAATTTAAATCCCACTACGTTCAGATAAAACCCATGGCCAATGCGGTCGTCGATTCGGTCAAAGATGTATTTAAATCCCACTACGTTCAGATAAAACCAACTCGCGAAAATGGGAAAAGACGAGTATGTCTCGAATTTAAATCCCACTACGTTCAGATAAAACCAAATACGACCGTTTCGCTCACGCCCATTCTCGATAATTTAAATCCCACTACGTTCAGATAAAACAAGGGGCGCATTCCGCGATGCGGATTCTGTTTAAGTATTTAACATGAAATCGGA
>NZ_JBCNFP010000069.1:0-3269 GCF_050481165.1 Paenibacillus cisolokensis | reverse complement strand
CACACTGACTTGACACTGACCCGCAAGACGGTAGAGTGGACGAAGGCGTATCAAAGCGGCCAAGACGCCAGAGAGCTATGTCTGACGCAAATTGCGGAATACGATGCGTGAACGATATATTGAACAGGCGATTTAATGTCTCGCCGCTTCTTGAAACAATGAATGGCGCGCACAGCGGTCGGCTGTGCGCGCCATTCATTGCCGGTTATTGCTTGCCGAGGAAACCGTCCTTGAAGATGTCCGTTAAATGGTCGAGCGTAATCGGATCGCTGTAGCTGGATGACTCCGTATCGATCTCGATGACGCGGTTGTTTTTGACCGCCGGAATGCTTTTCCAGACCTCGCTGGTCATAAAGTCATTTTTGCCTGTTGCGCTTCTGCTGATGACAATGAAATCGCCGGCGTACTCGGGCATTACTTCCTGCGAAAGCGTGTAGTAGCCCGGGCCAAGCGCATCCTGCTTGACTTTCTCCGGCATGGCCAAGCCCATAGCCTGATATAGAATCTCGGTGCCGCGCGCCCAATTGTTGCCAAGCACGTAAAAGTCCTTGGAGCCCGCTTCGAACACGGTCACGGTCACGTTGTCGCCGAATTTGACTTTGATCTCTTGGCCGATCGCTTCGGTACGCTGTTTGAAATCGTCGATCCACTGTTGCGCTTCCGATTCCTTGTTCAGCAGCTTGCCAATCTCCCGCTGCTGCGCAAGATAGTCCAGCTTGCCCCACGTGTATACGACGGTTGGGGCGATTTTGCCGAGCTCTTCGAGATTCTTCATGTGCGCGCCGGCGATAATCAGGTCGGGGTTTTGCGCCATGACGCTCTCCAGATCGGTCTCCGAGACGACGGCCACCCCTTTCAGTTTATCTGAGAAAAGACGGTTCCCCATCGTCCATTGATCTACACCGACCAGCTTGCCTCCCAGCGAGAGCACGTTTGGCGCATGGGCCAGGGCGACGATTCTCTGGGGTTTGGCCGGAATTTCGACGGGACCGGTCTCGGATTCGTAAGTACGCATTTCGGATGTCTCGTTTGCGGACGGCTGCGGCGTATTTGCCCCCTGAGAAGTGGAAGGACCCGCAGAATTGCCGCACGCGCTTACAATGACAGCCAGTAGAAGCAGTGCGATGCTCATGAAGGATGGTTTGATGTTCATGTTTACACATGTCCTCCTAGTTTGGGTGATGCTAGTTGTTGATAATGATTATCATTTTTAATACGAATTTCATTCTAGTAGATTCGTTTCTGGATGTCAATCCCACCGATGGCATCCCGCTGATTGTCGTTTGTCGTTGTACTGTGGAGACAATTTTAGGGGAGATTAGGTTATGGCGAATAGAGCATTCCCAAGAATCTCGATGGTTTTTTTGGAAAAACCTTCCATTTTGATGTCGAATCGTGTATGATTGGTGGGCGGGGTAAAGTGTTTTTAGGTCAATAGAACTAGATGCAGTGCCATCATCATGGGACAAGGAGAAGATTCGGTTGAAAAGAAAAATAGGGCTTTTGACGATTATTGCGGGAATCGCGGTGCTTGTTTTGGCTAATGCCGCATTCGCAAGGGAATATCTTTTTCCCAAAGACTATTACATAAGCATGTGCTCGGAGGATCCAGACGATCAAGTGTGCTTCGACTTTTGCGAGGATTTTCCTGACGAAGTGATCTGCAGCGGGGAAGCGGAGGCGCCGGAGGAGGGCGAACAGGCGGCGCAAGAGAGGACATCCGAATCGAAAAGCATCGTAGCGGCATTCAATCCGATTCATATCAAGGTTAACGGAGAAGAGTTTGCCTCCAACCATATCGTTCACGAGGGCACGACCTACTTGCCCATTCGGGCCTTGGCTGAGCTGCTCGAGCTGGACGTCCATTACTACGAAGCAACCCAGTCGGCCTACATCGGGATGCTTCCGGCGGGGGAAGTTCCGGATGAAGTAGTGGAGTCGTGGTTTAACGCGCCGCAGGAGACCGCCCAAGCCGAACCGCCTCTTGCGCCCGAGACCAAGACCATCGACGTTCTGACGAACCTGATTACGGTCAAGGTTCACGCGATGGAACTCGCTGACAGCAACTTTCTCTATGAAGGCACGACTTATGTGCCCATGAGGGCGGCTTGCGAGATTCTTGAGCTTCCTGTTCATTATAACGATGCGACGCAAACGGCGTATATCGGAAACGTACCTGCTGGTGAAGTGCCGGTTGAAGTATATAATGAGTGGTTTCCCGAACAGCAGTAAAAAAGCAGGGCCTATCTTTTGGCGGTGATCCGCCGACAAAATTTCACCGGGCCGCAGGTGACGACCGATGAGAAGGGTTCGTCGTCGGAGGCGTCGATCCTGATCATTTGATGAGGACGGTCGGCAAATGTTCAGTAACCGAAGGTGAAGACCGATGACGAAGGTTTTGTTCGTTATAGTCGTCTATCGCGAATAGTCTGGACAATAGTATGTCTTCTTTTCTATCCGGCTGCATTAGAATAGCCATAATGATGAAGGGCCGTAACGCTTTGAACGTTACGTCCCGCACAACAGCCTGCTTTAAGAGCGCTTGGGCTAACAAAGTAACAAGGAGTAGACCGGACCTGTGCTAGGGGGCGGTCTATTTCCGTTGTTCATGGATAGCGACGATGATTTGATTAGCTTCCACGGAATGCGTCACCTCCGGCTTCTTTCACATTGTAACGGACACGTAAGCCCTTAATGTGCTGAAAAGAGGCCGTTTTCATTTTTAACGGACAGGAGAGCAGCTAATGGCTCGGAAATGGATGGATACGTGTCTATTAATGCTAAATAAGCTCTGCTGTGTCCGTTACCTGTTAAAAAACGTCGATTTTACCGGAATAAGGGCGGTGGCGTCCGTTAGAATCGGCTTTTGCAGCCTTCGTGTCCAGCTCAGCCCGTCGCGCTGGATGCCAGCGCGACGGGCCCTAGTGTCCAGCGCAGCCCGTCGCGCCGGATGTCAGCGCCGCTCCGGGCCCTCGTGTCCAGCGCAGCCCGTCGCGCCGGATGCCCGCGCCGCTTCGGGCCCCAGTGTCCAGCGCAGCCCGTCGCGCCGGATGCCAGCACCGCTCCGGGCCCTAGTGTCCAGCGCCGCCCGTCGCGCCGGATGCCCGCGCCGCTCCGGGCCGTAGTGTCCAGCGCAGCCCGTCGCGCCGGATGCCAGCGCCGCTCCGGGTCCCAGTGTCCAGCGCAGCCCGTCGCGCCGGATGCCCGCGCCGCTTCGGGCCCCAGTGGCCAGCGCAGCCCGCAGCGCTGGATGCCCGCGCCGCTCCGGG
>NZ_JBCNFP010000068.1:0-59642 GCF_050481165.1 Paenibacillus cisolokensis | reverse complement strand
GCTTTCGAAATTTAGGATAAAGATTCCAAAATCCGGCAGACAAAATATGATGGGAAAATGGCCTTCCTATCTCCGGGAAGAATACAATACGCTGCTAAGAGTCATTCGCAAAGCGAAGAGAAACGGATTTCACAGTCCGCTCGACCGCATGCTGCAGACGCACGGCGGCGAAATTTTACAAATGGCGAGAGCTTCTATGCGTTCATTGAGAAACAGTGATTACAAGTCGATTTGCCGGAAAACGGCAGCTACTTTATGCCACGGGGACTGCGGTCCGACCAATATTATTCGAACCAGAAAAGGTATGTATTTGATCGATTTCGAAACGCTGCGGTTGGATTTGCGCACATACGATCTTTACAGGCTTATCTTCAATTCCTGCAAAGATCATAACTGGAATTTCGCTATCGCCCAATCGGGATATCAGAAGGTTTACAAATTAAACCGATCCGATTATCAGCTGCTCAAAATACTGCTTCGCTTTCCGAGAGGAATGTGCAAACTCGTTGAACATTACGATAAAAAGAGCCCGAAGGACAAATTGCAAATTGAACGCGATTTTCCAAAAGTTCTCGGACATGAACGGAGAAGGAGCGCATTTCTTAAAAAACTGGACATTTACGCGGGATAAAGCGAGTTCCAGCGAGGGGCGAACATTTATTCCCCCGTTTCGATCTTCCACAGGATGGCAACCGATCCTTGCAGCCGATCGCCAGTGATGACAATACGGTATGTTCCATCCTCATCCGCCTGGAACTTAAACGCTTGATCTCCGGTTTCTTTGAGGGCGACATAATCGCCCTTCTCGTCCCGGATATGCCAGCCGTAACCTCCGCCGTTCGAATGGTTCCACTCGAACTTGACTTGCAGCGTCTGGCCTTTCCGAAGCTCGATCGGCACTTCCTTCTTCCCGTGAAAATACGCAAACTCCGCTTTATATGACGTGTCGGTGCGCGATTCCTCCCATTGCCGTGTTGTCGTAAAATCCCCGTATGCCAAAATAAGAAGAAAACCGAGCAGCAGCAGAGCTGCCGCTGCATTATAAGGCCAATGTCGAGCCGATAAAGCGGATATTCCCCAAAAGGCCACAGCGCAAACGCTCCCCACCGTTCCCGCAATGATAACCCCGAATGGATCTGTATGCATGAGGAGCACGAACGGAGCAAATCCGCCCAAAATGTATAGAAAAAGCATAAGAAAGATTTTCAGTGGAGAGAAAGGCCGATTTCGCAGCAAGAAGTCCGCCGCCATCGAATACAGGACGGCATACACGTAGAACATGTACCATAACGGCAATTGCCTTGCCGCTTCCGACCATTGATACAAGTCCATCCCGTTCGTCGAAACGATAAAACCGAAAAAGACGCCGCCGGCACCGACAAGTTTGGAGACTATATAGGAGCAGGTTCGAGCCCATTGATAGTGAAGCATCCCGTTCCCCTCCCGATTCGCTGTTCATTGAAGCATAATCGCTTAAGCTCATGTTAACAGCGGAACGAACGTTTCGACCAGTTCTAACTATTATAGAACCGTGAAGGCCGGTTTGAACCGATCATTAACCATCTACCCCAGCGATCAGCGACTTATGCTCAATGGCCGCCGAAAGGACGATCATCGTCGAGGAAAAACCGTGCGGGCTGCACGTATCGAGGAACGCGATCAACGTGTCCATCGATTCGGTCACGATTTTCATCAGGAAATTGTATTCTCCGCTGATCCGGTACAATTCCGCCACATCGGGAGAATTTGAAATGAACTGCTGAAATTCCGCGCAGTTGCCCGTCTTGAACAGTACAAACGCCGTAACATCCTTTCCGAGCTTCTTGGGCGATAGAACAGCCTTGTAGCCGGCGATAATTCCTTGTTCCTCCAACTTGCGAATTCGCTCGGCAACGGCCGGCTGCGTCATCGCGATAGTCCGGCCGATTTCGGCGACCGACATGCGCGCGTTCTCGTGCAGCAACGATAAAATTTTACGGTCGATTTGGTCCATAACGGAGCACCTCCTTTATTTTTAAAGGTAGTTATTCCATTTTAACTTAGATACATAATAATTTCCGTCTGTTCTTCGCTTTTTATCTATGTAAATGATAGCCGCAACCTTATAAAATGTCATTCAAACGGATACCGAAGGAGTGATAACCTTGATTGCGGCAGTATCGCTGTCTCTGGAAACCCCTCTCGCCATCGGCCGTGCTACGATTCGCAACCGGCTTGTGATGGCCCCTATGCAGCAGTATAAAGGTACGCCGGAAGGGCTGGCAACCGAGCATCACATCCAGCATTACAGACGGAGGGCGAAAGGAATCGGTCTTATGATCGTAGAATCGACAGCAGTATCGGATAACGGCAGACTGTGGCCGAACGATATCGGCATTTACTCCGAACGTCATGTCGAGAAACTGAAACGGGTGACCGATGCCGTGCATGCCGGGCAGACCCCGATCTATGTACAACTATCCCACGGCGGAAGAAAATCGGCGCCGGAAGTGACGAGCAGGCTGATCGCGCCAAGCGCGATACCTTACGACGCTGCCTACGGCATGCCGGCGGAACTGACGGTTTCCGAAATCGAAACCATGATCGAGCATTACCGGCTTGCCGCAAAACGGAGCTTGGCCGCGGGCTTCGACTAAATTGAAGTACATGCGGCGCACGGTTTCCTCATTCATCAGTTTCTGTCGCCGCTCTCCAATCGCCGCAACGATCCATACGGCGGAACGCCTCTTGCCCGAACGAAATTTTTGCGCGACGTACTCGCCGCCATCCGCTCCGAAACCGGCAGCGGCTACCCGGTTATGATACGCGTCTCTTCGACCGATTACGTGGTCGGAGGTCTGACGCCTCGCGAGCTGGCGCTTATGCTGCAGCCGCTCGAAGCGGAAGGACTTATCGATGCAGTCGACGTCTCGTCCGGCGGACTGCTTCCCGTAGAGCCGGCTGATGTTCATCCCGTCTATCAGTTGCCTGACGCGGCGATCATCAAGCAGCATTTGCGGGTCCCCGTCATCGCCGTCGGCGGCATCCGCACCCGCAGCTTGGCTGACCGCATTCTCCGCGACGGCCTGGCCGATGCCGTTGCGATCGGACGGCCGCTGCTCGAGGACCCCGACTATGGCTTAAAGATGTTGAACAGCGTGCAATGAACTGCTGTGAGGTCGGTTTTTCCATTCGGTTTACATCATTTATGTTATGTTAACTTTTAAGCCAATTGAAAGGCAAGAGGCATGCCGGAGAAAGCAGCCCCTTGCCTTCGGATTTACAGCAGCTTTTCGATTGGCACAGCACAAAGCAAACCGTTCTATTTTAACTCCCCATTTCGGAATCTTCTGAAGAAGGTACGCAGGTCCTGCACCAGCAAATCCGGCACCTCCATTGCGGCAAGATGGCCGCCGTGTTCAAACTCGGTCCAATAGCACCGAGATTGTTGATATGTCAACCGATCAGAAATTTTAAATCTATTTTGGTGTGAGTGAGTTTACATAATTTTTGTTTTGTAAACTCAATCGGTATAAATCGGCGATGCGGTTCCGTTCATTCGCCTTGATCGCCGGGCCGCTGTCCGACGGATGGCCCCACACCTGCGGGTCCGTCACCTTTCCAGCGCTTCCGCAAGAGCGGCCAGCTTGTTCATCGTTTTCCAGTTGCGCACCGTCGCCGGAACGCTCAGCTTTTGCAATTGGTTCGCAAGCTTCGAATTGCGGATGCCGTTGTTGCGGAAGAGCAGATACACGTCTCGTCCCGCGATTCGATATGTCTCGTTTTCGCTTCGGTGCGTCTCGAGACGCGCGATGTCGTCCGATCCTGGCGGTTCCGGCAGCATTGCGGCGTACTGGCATTCAACGTCCGAGGATGCTTCCGCCTCCGCGATCTCCTGTTCCGTGAACGGGCAGCCGGCGATAATCGCCTTCCATTCCGCCGATGTCCGGAGAATGATGCTCGAGAAGAAGCCGAACGCCGCCTCGAAGCCGCGTTCCAGCTTCCGGCGCAATTCGGCTTCCGCTTCATCGGACTCGAACAGAACGTTTCCGCTTTGGATATAGGTTTCCACCCGTTTGCAACCCAGCTCTTCGAACAGACGCTTCAACTCGGCCATCTTGACGACATGTTTTCCGCCTACGTTGATGCCGCGCAACAGCGCGATATAAACAGCCATACTGATCTTCACTCCCGTCTCGCGAATTTTGCCGCATCTCGCCTGAACGGCGCGATCATCCGATTCAGGCCGGGGACTCCGGAGCTTCCCCGCACAGCGATTGCAGATGCTGGTCGATAATGGTTTCAAGCCGGTCGGGCGTCAGCACATCGGGCCGCAGCATGCTGTGAATCGCCAACCCGTCGATCAGCGCATACAGCTTCTCCCGCTCGATGTCGGCATCGAGCCCGGGCTTGGCCAATTTATGGGCAATCAGCTGATCGATCACCATTCCGGAAATGTTCAACAAGTTTTTGTATATGTCGTCGCTCAGCTCTTTCAACTCCGGATAGACAAGCGTCTTGGCGTTAAAAGTAAACCACACCTCCATTTCCGTTCTCCGCTCTTCGTCCACCGGCAAAAATTGAAAAATGAGCTGCTTCAATACGGTTAATAACGGACCGTCGAATTTCATCGCTTTGATCCGCTCTTCGATCTGAACCAGAAACAGATTCATGCAATACGCGAACAGCTCGGCCTGGCTGGCGAAATAATGGCGCATCGATCCGACGGACAAGCCTGCTTCCTCTGCAATGTTGCGGACGCTCGCCTGTTCGAGTCCGCCCCGACGTATAATCCGCATCGCCGCTTCGGCGACACGCCGTCTTTGTTTTTCATGATCTACGATTTTGGGCATAGCTCTATTATAAACTTCTTCTTTGATTTTTTAATACATCGTGTTATATCGTCTTCTATGGTTGGGGCCTCGGTCTCGGAGGCAAGCTTCAGGCAATCGAAGTGATCGGCGTATGGCTGCTGGTGAGCGCCGTCCAGCTTCTGTTTGCCGCTCGGCCCCTATTTTCCGGCAACCAGTTCCTTGAACGCTCCGATAAAATTCCGCGGGTCGTCCTTCACCATGTAGGAGTATACGCCCTGTTTCGTGTGAAAATAGAGCATGCCCCCCTCCCCTCCCATTTTGCGGTAGGACATGTCGAATACGTCTCCGATCGGAAATTGCCGCCGCTCCGTCGCAATTTTATCCGGATACAGGTACATGGTGCGATCATGGACGACCGTCTTCTGCTTCAAGCCGCTGACTTCCCTTTGCACCTTGTAATAAGGCTGTGCAGCCAACCAAGTCATGACGCCCTCCTTACAGTGAAAAAGTGTACGTTCATTATACCAAAGATCTGTTCGGGGCGTACGGGATCGGCATTGGCGCATTGGCGCGTCGCAAAGTTGCATGGCGTAAGCTGTACGATGATCGTTGCCGCTCCCGAATGTGCCATGCACCATTTCAAGCAGGCCATAATAGGATGAAAGAAACAACCGTGACAAATGCCTGGAAAGGTGTGAGAGTGAGATGGCTGGAAACGTCCTGAACTTCTATGCAGGCGGCAATACCGCTCGCGGTTTTGTCAGCCTGTTCGATTCATCGCTGCAAGGGCTGGACCGGGTATACATTTTAATAGGCGGGCCGGGAACCGGGAAATCGGGCATCATTCAGGAAATCGGAGATGAGCTGGCGAGTGCCGGGCACGACATATGGTCTATCCATTGCGCTTCCGATAACGGTTCGCTTGACGGCGTCATCGTTCCCGCCCTGTCGGTCGCCATCGTCGACGGGACGGCGCCGCGCGTCATCGAGCCGCGGTTGCCGGGCGTTGTCGAACAATACGTCAACCTGGGCGAAGCCTGGGATACCGCCCGGCTCGGGGAACGGAAATCGGAGATCGCGAGCTTGTACGCCGGAATCCGCAACGCCTATGAACGCGCATACGACGGCTTCGCCGAGGCGCTCCGCATTCATGACGAGTGGGAAGCGATTTATATAGGCAAAATGAATTTTCAGGCGGCCGATGAACTGACCGCAGCGTTTTCCCGCGAGCTCTTCGGCGATCGGAAGCGGGACCGAAAAAGCCGGGTCGACCGCCGGTTTCTGGGAGCGGCCACGCCGCTCGGCGCCGTCGACTTCGTTCCGAATTTAACGGAAGGGCTTGCCAAACGCTATTTTATCAAAGGCCGGGCCGGTTCCGGGAAGTCTACGCTGCTGAAGAAGCTCGCCGCCGAAGCGGTCGACCGGGGGTTCGACGTCGAAATCTACCATTGCGGCTTCGATCCGAACAGCCTCGACATGGTCGTCCTGCGTGAGCTCGGCATCGCGGTGTTCGACAGTACGGCGCCGCATGAATACTTCCCGGACCGCCCGACCGATGAAATTGTCGATATGTACGAGCGCTGCATCGAAC
Source organism: Paenibacillus cisolokensis (assembly GCF_050481165.1). NCBI lineage: Bacteria > Bacillati > Bacillota > Bacilli > Caryophanales > Paenibacillaceae > Paenibacillus > Paenibacillus cisolokensis. The sequence continues at coordinate 53,258 of NZ_JBCNFP010000068.1, read as the reverse complement.
CGGGAACGGACGAAGCGTATGCCGAAGCGCTTGACGATATCAAGGAGCGGTACAGCGCCAGAATGAAGGCTTCGATCGCTTGCCTCGCCGAAGCCAAGTCGCTCCATGACGAGCTGAAGCGCATTTATGCGGCAGCGACCGACTTCGGCGCCGTCGAACGGATGAAGCGCCGGATATTGCGCGAAATCGCCGGTCTGAGCGCGGCCCGGGGCTAGTGCCCGACTTTCTTTCCGGGCATGACGGCGCGACCGGCCGCATCGCATCGACAGAACGCCAACGGTGCTTGACGATTTCGTCCCGCGCAGAGACTAATCGTAACGAATGAACAAATAGACGATAATGCCGACGACGGGAAACATCAGGACGGCCAACAGGGCAACGATGGCATATTCCGCGCTCCTCCCTCTCCGCCGCGCGTCCCGGTAAACCCATACCCCGAGCGAAATATGAATCAACAGTGGAATCATAATGAAAAACAATCCGGCCAATCCGATAAGAGACACGATGAACGCCCCCCCCCCTTTTGTTAGAATTGAATGATACACTCGGTTATACGCATCTTGTGGCGACAGGATTCAAGCAAAACGTCCTTATCTGTAACGTCATGTCCGCTATTCGAATACAACGTTCTCCGCATTCATCGCCCTTTCTCGACACTTTAATTTAATTATATTTATATTTAACCTTATTAACTATAAATGAAGTAAAATTTCGTCGAAATATAGCGAACAGGAACGAAACGCAAAGCCCCGCACCGACTTTTGTTGCCGATGCGGGGCCTTTATGCCGATTCGGGCCTTTGCAGGTTCCTTTTTAACTGCCGCTTATCGCTCCTGCCGTCCGCTGCTACAGCTTGACCGGAGCGCCGGCGCGGGCGGATTCGTATGCGGCCAGCGCGACGCGGGCGGACAAATAGCCGTCTCTACCCGTTACGGCCACGGGTTTGCCGTTCTTGATCGATTCGACGAAGCTGTCGACCATCTCCTGGTCCATGCTGTCTCCCCAGTAGCTCCACTGCCCTTTGCCGCTCTTGTTGCTGTAGACGTCGATTTTCTGGGCGAAAGCGTCGATCGCGATCGTCCCTTTCGTGCCGATCACTTCCAGCGTCACATCGCCCCAGGTCGGGAAGCTGCGCGTTCGCGACCAGCTCGGATCGAGGACGGCAAACACCCCGTTGCGGAACTTGACATGGACCAGGCCGGCATCGTCGATGTCGGTATCGTGGAACCATGTTTCGGCAAATGCGTACACTTCCTCCGCTTCGCTTCCGGTGAACCAGTGCATCAGGTCCATGACGTGAACGGTATGATCGAGCACCGCGCCACCGCCGGATTTTGCCGGGTCTATGAACCAGCCGCCGGGCATCGTGCCCCGATTCGTCCCTTTCATGGCGAGAATTTCGCCGATGCGGCCTTCGTCGATCGCCTGTTTGGCTTCGATGACGGAAGTAAGGAAGCGGCAAGGGAACGCCGTCATCAGTTGCACCCCGTTAGCCTCGCATACCTCGATCATGCCGAGCATCTCCTCTTCGGAGATGCCGAGCGGCTTCTCGCACAGCACATGCTTGCCGGCTTCGGCCGCTTTGCGCGTCATTTCGGCATGGCGCGCATTCTCCGAGCAGATAACGACCGCATCCAGCGGCTGCGCCAGCAGCTGATCGTAATCGGCATAATACGCAATGCCGTTCGGCTCTGTAAATGGCCGGACGCGCTCGGCATCCTCGTCGGCAATGCCGACGATCTCGACGTCGTCGCGCTGCAGCATGGCATGCAAATAGCTTGCGGCATGCATATGTGCGAAGCTGATAAATCCGATTTTAACCTTGTTCATCGCGGCGCCACCTCCAATGCGACGGGTTGCCCGAGTTTGGCGGAACGTTCGGCGGCCAGCGCAATTTCGACCGCCTTGCAGGCGTCGTCGATCGTGACGAGCGGCTCCGTTCCGGTCCGGATGCATTGAATGAAATGCTGCACCTCATCATAATACGGATCCCGCAGCATCGGGCTTTGTGGAACTTGCACCGCCGCTTGCTCTCCGGTCTCGGCGCTCGTTTTGAGATCGAACGATTGCACCTGATTGCTGTCGAACCGGATAATTCCGTCGTCGCCGGCAATTTCGAACTGGGTCGTGAACGGACCGTTGTAGCCCCAGAAGGCGGTCAGGTTGGCCGCCGCTCCTCCGGCAAATTTCAGCGTCACTTGCGCGTATTCCAGCTTCGAGACAGACGGCGGCGTAATGCGCGCATATACCGATTCCACCTCGCCGAATACGGAGCGGGCGAAATCGATGTCGTGAATCATCAAGTCCATAATGACACCGCCGCTCCTCTCCCGGTCGTGGTACCATAAATCCCATCCGCGCGGGAAACTGCCGTGCCGCTTGAAGTGGCCCATTCGGACTTTGCCGATCGCTCCGGCTTGTACATGTTCGGCGGCATTCCGGTAGTTCGGGAAGAAACGGACGACATGACCGATAAACAGGCGAACGCCGTGCTTTCGGCAAGCCGCCTCCATGTCGCGTGCGTCTTCCAGCGTCGACGCCGCCGGCTTTTCGCAAATGACGTGAATGCCCCGTTCGGCGAGCCGGATTACCGTCTCCTTGTGCAAGTATGTCGGAAGGCAAACGATCACCGCTTCCGGTCGTTCCTTGTCCAGCAATTCGTCCAGCTCGGTATAAGCCGCAGTTCCCGCGATCGCGGCTGCTGCCGCCGCCCGTTCGGCGTCCTGGTCGCAAACGCCGGCCGCCTGAACGTCCGGCATCCGCGCCAGATTTCGGGTATGGACCGTTCCCATCGTCCCGCAGCCCACAATGGCTACTCTCATCTTCTCCTGATCCCTCCTATACAGTCTCAAACCGCTTCACACTATTTTTGTTCGCCGCGTACCGTTCTTTTCCTGTTCCTTCGACGAAAAATAACAAAAATTTTCACTTCGATACCTGCAAATAGTCGAGTTTTCCATCAGGCGCGATGCTGTCGAGAATATCAGGATGGCGATGGTATCGCAGCCCCGTAGCCCGTTTAGCCGGCCTGACGCCGGTCAATGGCTGTATTGGGCTTCGTGAAGCCTGCTATATACGCCGCCGGAAGCGACAAGCTCCTTATGGCTGCCCTGCTCCGCGATGCCGTTCTCGCCGACCACGATGATCCGGTCCGCATTTTTGATCGTGGCAAGCCGGTGCGCTATGACGAGCGTCGTACGGCCTGCCGACAGCTCGGCGAGCGACTGCTGGATCATCGCCTCGGTTTCGGTATCCAGCGCGGAAGTCGCCTCGTCGAGAATGAGGATCGGCGGGTTTTTCAGAAACATGCGGGCGATCGACAGCCGCTGCTTCTGACCGCCCGACAGCTTGACGCCCCGTTCGCCGATCACGGTGTCCATGCCGTCCGGTAGCTGCCGGATAAATGAATCCAGCGACGCCCGGCGTGCCGCCTCCCATATCTGTTCATCCGTCGCGTTCAGATCCCCGTACGCAATATTGTCGCGTATCGTGCCGGAGAAAAGGAAGACGTCCTGTTGAACGATGCCGATGTGCTTTCGCAGCGATTGCAGCTGAATGCGGCGGATATCGATGCCGTCGATGGTGATCCTGCCCTCATCCACTTCGTAAAACCGCGGCAGCAAACTGCAGATCGTCGTCTTGCCCGCGCCGGAAGGGCCCACGAACGCGACAGTCTCCCCCGCCTTCACCGACAGGTTGATATTGCGCAATACTTTGCGGTTGGCGTCGTACCCGAACGACACATTTTCGAACCGGATATCTCCCCGCACCGAATCGAGCTTGATCGCGTCCGGCGCATCCGCGATTTCCGGCTCCGTATCCATAATTTCCAGGTAGCGCTTGAAGCCGGCGATCCCTTTCGGATAGCTTTCGATGACGGCGTTGATCTTTTCGATCGGCCGGAAGAAGATGTTCGACAGCAGCAAGAACGCCATAAATTCGCCCATCGCGATTTTCCCCCGAATGAAAAACCAGGCGCCGCAAATCATGACGAATACCGTAATGAGGCGCATCATCATATAGGTGACCGAGATGCTCTTCGCCATCGTCTTGTAGGCCAGCAGCTTCGTCTCGCGGTAACGCTGATTGTCGATCGCGAACAGCTTCTTCTCGTGTTGTTCGTTGGCGAACGACTGAACGACGCGCATGCCGCCGACGTTATCTTCGATCCGCGCGTTGAAATTGCCGACATCGCCGAACAGCCGCCGGTACGTTTTGGTCATGCGGCCGCCGTACACGATGATGAGCCAGGCCATCAGCGGGACGATCAGAAACGTCAGCAGCGCCAGCTCCCAATTGATATAGGCCATGAGCGTGAAGGAGCCGACGAGCGTCATCACGGCAATGAACACGTCTTCCGGTCCGTGATGGGCCATTTCACCGATGTCGTTCAAATCGTTTGTAATCCGGCCGATCAGGTGGCCCGTCTTGTTGTTGTCGAAAAAGCGGAACGACAGCTTCTGAATATGAGCGAACATTTTCTCCCGCATATTCGTCTCGATGTTGATGCCGAGCATATGCCCCCAGTACGTGACCACGTAGTTCAAAACCGTATTCAATGCATAGACGGCCAGCAGTGCGATGCAGGCCAGCACAATAATCGTCCAGTTCTGGCTCGGCAGCAGCTCGTCGATAAACTTGCTGACGGCGATCGGAAAGGCCAGCTCCAGCAGCCCGGCAATCACCGCACAGCTGAAATCCAGCAGGAACAGCCCTTTGTACGGACGGTAATAGGAAAAAAATCGGCGAAGCATCCGCGCTCACTCCCTCCCAATCGGTCGTTCGATGTCTACTGCGTCAATTTATACCGATTTCCAGTATTCGTCAAGAAGATTTGCGTACCGCCCGAGCGTCAAACGATGAAGATCAGTCCTTTTGCAACAGCAAAAAGACGACCTTTCCTTCCGAATCCGGATCGGCCGTCTTTCGTTCGGATTTCAGCGGCTTCCTGGCGGCCTCGCATGCCGGCAATCTATTCCGCTACCTTCCCGCCTCCCGCTTCTCCTTCTTCAGCGCCGCCTTCAGGTCGTCCTGTACGCTTCGTTCCCACAAGGAGACGCCCGAACGATAGGCCGCGCGGCCGTTCAGATGGCCTGCCACCGGCGCCGTCGCGAATACGAACGCGATGCCGAGCAGCAGCTTGGCGCTGATATGATCCAGATAGAACGCAAAATAGAGGAACGCGCCAAGCAGAATGAACAGCACTCCGAGCGTCGCGCTTTTCGTCGCGGCATGCGATCGCAAGTATACGTCCGGCAGCCGGATCATTCCGAATGCGCTAAGAGCGCTGAGCGCCGCCCCGGCCAATACGAGCATGCCGAGCAGCAGCTCACCGATTGCGCTCATCGTTTCCGTGCTCAATGACATCGCCCCTTTCGATGAATCTTGCGAACGCGGTCGTTCCGATAAACGTCAAAATGCCGATCATCAAAATGATATCGAAATAGACGCTCGTCCTGAACAGCATGCAGATCACCGCGATCATCGACAGCAGATTGATGCCGATCGTATCGATCGCGGCAATGCGGTCGGCCATGGAAGGCCCTTTGACCAGACGGTACATGCAGCCGAAGACGGCCAGCGACAAAATGACGAGCGCCGCTGTCAGCAGATGGTTGATCATGACCGCGTCACCTCCATAATCGCCTTTTCGAACGTCCCTTTGATTTGTTCGCCGAGCTTCTCCGCATCGTCGATGTCCATCGCATGAATGTACAGCACATCCCCTTCCCCGGACACCTCCAGCGTCAGCGTTCCCGGCGTCAGGCAGATCAGGCATGACAGCACCGTAACTTCCCAATCCGACCTCAGCTCCGTCCGGAAGGCGAAGATGCCCGGCCGGATATTCAGCTTCGGGCTGACGATATGGCGGAGCACCGCGATGCTGGAAATGAACAGTTCCTTCGCGAACAGCGCCAGCAGCTTTACGACGGCCCACAGCTTGCGGACATAAAAATCATGCGGCCAGAACCGGCGCAAGATGGCGATGAACGTAAGGCCGATCAGATACCCTGCCGCGAACCGCGGGAACGACCAGTCGTCATTCAGAAACATCCATACGAAAGCGAGAATGAAATTCAATAAAATTTGCAGCGCCATGATCATTGCTCCTTCAATACGGCATCAATGTAAAGCCCCGGCTGTGCGAGCACGTCTCCCGCCTGCGCCACGAACGCATACACCCATTCGGAGCCGAGTCCGATCAGGATGACGAGGAGGAGCATCGAGGCGGCCGCCGCGTAAGCCGTTTTCGGCGGAGAGACCGTATCCGCGGATACGATTTTCTCTTCCCCCCAGAAAACGCTCATGAACGCCTTGATCAGCGAGTACAGCACGATCAGGCTGGTCGCCAGGCCGATCGCCGCCAGCGCATAACCGCCTCCGCCTTCCTCCAGCCCGCCCCGCACGATCAGCAGCTTGCCGGTGAAGCCGCTCAGCGGCGGAATGCCGGCGAGCGCCAGCGCCATCACGAAGAACATCCAGCCGACGGCCGGATAACGCTTTATAAAGCCGCCCATATCTTTCAATTGCGCCGTCCCGGCGAAAGCGATGATCATGCCGCCGAGGAAAAACATAAGCGCCTTCCCGATCATATCGTGCAGCAGGTAGAAGACGACGCCATCCAGGGCATTTTCGTTGGACACCGCGATGCCGAAGGCGATAAATCCGACGCTGATGATAACATTGTAATTCAGCACCTTGCGGAGGTCGGTGTAAGCGACCGCTCCGATCGCGCCCAGCACCATCGTCGCCCCCGCCATCCAGGCGATCCAGGCATGCGTCATGCCGGGATCGTGGTAGAAGATAAGCGTGAAGGTGCGAAGCAGCGCATACAGGCCGACCTTGGTCAGCAGGGCGCCGAACAGCGCGGCGATCGCCGCCGGCGGCGCGCTGTAGGAACCGGGCAGCCAGAAGAACAGCAGCAGCCCGGCCTTCAGGGCGAATACGATCATGAACAGGAGCGCGATCACGGACAGGACGCCGCCCTGTCCCGCCTCGGCGACTCGAACCGCCAAATGCGCCATATTGAGCGTCCCGACGGCGCCGTACAAATAAGCGACGGCCACGACGAACAAGCTGGACGAAATGATATTGATCAGCATATACTTCAACGTTTCCCGCAGCTGCCGCTTCGTGCCGCCGAGCACGAGCAGCGCGTACGACGAAATGAGCATGACCTCGAAGCAGACGAACAGATTGAATATATCGCCGGTCAGAAACGAGCCGATGACGCCGGTCAGCTGAAATTGGAACAACGGATAAAAGTAATGGCGCTCCCGCTGCTCGCCGATCGTCCGGAAGGCGTACAGCAGACAGGCGCCGGCGATCACCGTCGTCGCGAGAACGAGCAAGGCGGCCAGCATATCGGCCACGAATACGATGCCGTAGGGCGGTATCCAGCCCCCCATATGCAGCGTTTGAATTCCCCGGTCGTTTACCTGATAGACGATGAAGGCCGCGGCCAACGCATTCGCCGCGACGCTTGCGGCGCTGACCGCGCGCTGTGCGGGAATGCGGTTTTTCAGAAAGATCAGGACGATCGCCGTCACAAGCGGAACGATCAGCGGGACAACGAGCGCATTATTCATGGTCTTCCCCCTTGAGCTCCTCCATGTTGTCGGTGCCCAGCTTCTGATAAGCCTTGTATGCCAGCACGAAGAAGAAGGATGTCACGCCAAAGCTGATGACGATCGACGTCAGAATGAGCGCATGCGGCAGCGGATCGGTGTAGCGGTCCGCTTGCTCGCCGAGCAGCGGCGCCGCCCCCGTCTTCAATCGGGACATCGTGAGCAGCAGCAGATGGACGCCGTGGGTCAGGAGCGACGTGCCCAGGATGATGCGCAGCAAACTTTTGGACAGCATGAGGTAGACGCCGACGGCGAACAGCACGCCAATCGTCACGGCCATAAACAGTTCCACGGCTATTTATCCCTCCCAATCGAAAAGATGATCGTCATCGTCACGCCAAGAACGGCGAGATAGACGCCGAAGTCGAACAGCATGGCGGTCGCCAGCTCGGTATCGCCAAGCAGCGGAAGCTGGAAATGGCCGAATGCGTGGCTGAGGAACGGCGCGCCGAAGAAGAACGAGCCGATGCCCGTCAGCAGCGCCACCGTCAGGCCGACGGCCGTTACCTTGCGGAAATTGACCGGTACGGTCCGCTCCGTCGCCTCCATGCCGAAAGCCATCGCCAGCAGGACGAGCGCGGAGGCGCTCATCAGGGCGCCGATGAACCCGCCCCCCGGATGGTTGTGTCCCGCCAGCAGCAGGAAGAACGAGAAAATCAGAATGACGAACATGACCGCCTTCGAGATCGTCCGCAAAATGACGTCGTTGCCGCTCGGCAGATACAGGTTGTGCCTGACCGATGCCCTGTCCCTTTGCGCTTTCCCGCCGCCGCCGTTTGCGGCTGTCAGCTTGATCAGCGAATAGATGCCGAGCGAAGCGATGCCGAGCACGGTAATTTCCAGCAGCGTATCGAAACCGCGGAAGTCGACGAGGATGACGTTGACGACGTTTTTGCCGCCGGCGAGCTTATAGCTTGCGTCGGTATAATAATCGGCGATCGTATCGAACGACCGTCCGCCGAGGGAGGCCAGCGCAACCAGCGTCACGACAACGCCGACGCCGATGGAAATGACGGCGTTGGACAGCTTGAAACGAAGCGGCAAGCGTTCCTTTTTCAATTTCGGCAAATGATAGAAGCAGAGCAGAAACAGCGCGACCGACACCGTTTCGACGATCATCTGGGTCAGCGCCAGGTCCGGAGCGCGAAAGATGACGAAGAACAGCGTCACCATATAGCCGGACATCCCCGTCAAAATGATCGCCGTCATGCGCGAACCTGCGAACGGTATGGCCAGAACCGAGATGACGAGCGCGGCCATAATGACCGCTTCGTACAGCGACATCGGCGCAAATCCCGACATGTCGAAGCGGATCTCCCCCGCCCCGGCCAGTGCGGCCGCCAGCGCCGCGATGAAGAAAGCGAAAATATAGATGACGTAATGCCGCGCCGATCCGGTCATGTATGCGCCGGTCAGACGGCGGGCCCCATTCTCCATCGAACGAATCATCCCGTCGTAGATCCCGTTGAGCGATATGCGCCGGATGACGGCGCCGTGCAGCGCAGGGACACGGCCGTGCAGCATGTAGACGGCAATGCCGAGCGCTACGACGCCGATCGTCATGAACAATTCGGTCGTCCAGCCGTGCCAGAACGAAATCGATACGGCGAACCGGTCTCCGGGCTCCAGCAATTCCGGCAAAATGGCGGCCATCGCGGGCTCGATCAACGTATAGGATAACAGGTTCGGGAACAGGCCGAACGCGACAGCCAGCGAAGCGAGAACGACCGGCGGAACGAGCATGCCAAGCGGCGCTTCATGCGGTTGTTTCGGCAACGGTTCGGGCTTGCGCCTGCCCGAGAACGTCCTGAACAGCAGCAGCATGCTGTAGACGAATGTAAAAATGCTCGCGATCCACGCCAATGCCGGAATGAGAGCGCTCCAGGCGCCGACGTTCCAGAAGTCCATCTTCGTCACGTTCAGCACGGCGGTGAAGAACATTTCCTTGCTCAGGAAGCCGCTTAACGGCGGAAGTCCCGCCATCGAGAACGTACCGATGAGCGCGACGGAGAACGTGATCGGCATGACCGGCATCAAGCCGCCCAGCCTGCGGATATCGCGCGTCCCGGTCTCGTGATCGACAATGCCGACGACCATAAAGAGCGCGCCTTTGAACACCGCATGATTGAACAGATGAAAGACGGCGGCTGTGATGGCATACGTATACAGCAGCGAGTCGTGCGTTCCGGCGGCATAGCCGGACGCCGAGCCGAGTCCGAGCAAGCTCATGATCAGCCCGAGCTGGCTGACCGTCGAGTATGCGAGCATCGCTTTCAGATCCGTCTGCTTGATCGCCCGGAAGGAAGCGTACAGCAGCGTCGCCAGTCCGATCGCGGTGACAAGCCAGAACCATGCGGCATGGCCGGCAAATACCGGGCTGAAGCGGGCGACGAGATACAGGCCGGCCTTCACCATCGTGGCCGAATGCAAGTAAGCGCTGACCGGGGTGGGCGCTTCCATCGCGTCCGGCAACCAGATATGGAACGGGAATTGGGCCGATTTCGTCACGGCGCCCAGCAGCAGCAAAATCATCGCCGGAACGAACAAGGCATGGTCGGCAAGCTGACCCGCGCCGCCGATCATGTCGCGGATGCTGAACGAGCCGGTCATTACGGCAAGCAGAATAAAGCCGGCAAGCATCGACAATCCGCCGAACACGGTAATCAGCATCGATTTCAGCGCGCCGTACCGCGACCGTTCGCGATAATGCCAGAAGGCGATCAGCAGAAACGAGGAAACGCTCGTCAGTTCCCAGAAGCCGTACAGCACGATCGCATTGTCGGACAGGACGACGCCGAGCATGGCGCCCATGAACATCAGCAAGTAGAAGTAGAAGTGGCGGGTCGGCTCCTTGTGCCGGTCCATATAAAAGACGGAATACAGCACGACAAGCGAACCGATTCCGGTTATGAGCAGGGAGAACAGCAGACTGAGCCCGTCCAGGTAAACGGTGAAGTCAATGCCGAGCGACGGAATCCAGGATACCGTCCGCTCGACCGTTTCCCCGTTTTGCACGGACGGAACCCGGCTGACCATAAAGGCGAACAATCCCGCCGGCGCCGGCAGCACGAGCCAGCCGGCATGTATGCCGCGCAGCAACCGGGACAATAACGGCACGACGGCGGCAAAGATGAATGGAACGATAATTGCGGCATGCAAAACAGACAACCCTTTTTCCCCCTTAACCGACACCTTTTTTCTAATAGTTTTTCCAATTTCATGTAATTCTCCGCATCATTTTCGGCCCGGATTCCGAAAAAAGACAAAAGGAGCCCGCTTTTGGCAGACTCCTCCATTTCAAACCTATTCTATTTTGCAGCAACATGAAGATTATATCGCGATACCGGCGTCGCTGTCAAAATGTTTTCAGATCCGAAAGCATATTTCCCCTTCGCGGCATAAAGTGCGGAAAAATAGGAGATCACTCTGAATGAAAGGAGCGATCCCCTTGTTGAAACTGAAAACAGCCGTTTGCGTCCTATTGTTTCTGACCCTTCTGTTCGGGGCCGGATTGCTTCACGCGCATTACCGGGACGAGCGGCTGCAAAGCTTGCAGCCGCAGCCGTCCGTAGGCCGGCATACGGTCTACTCCTATCATCGCGACCGGGCGGAAGACGGCCTCTCCCGCTTTCTGCCGCGGGAATATGTGCGCATCGTGCGCGCGCACCGTTAACGGATCAGGCTCCCCGTCAGCCGGGCGCTACGGCGGCACGGGCCGACCGGAATCTGGACGAGGCCGGTCGCGCCGGCGGCTTCCATACCGTAAAGCGCGTCGATGCGCTTCGCATCGTAGCCGAGAAGCGGTCGTCCGGCCATGCCGGCCGCGGTCGCCGCAAGCAGCAGGCGCTGCCCGAGCATGCCGGCTTCCATCTGCTGGACGCGGTAGCCTCGCAAGCCGAGCCGCATACGCAGACCGTTCCGCTCCCCGGCGACATGGAAGCATAACGGCACCTGCAGCAAATTGAGATTGTGCAGGCTCATCCCGCTCTGCAATCGCATGCGATGATCCCCGGGCCGTACGCACCTCAGCGCATGGATGGCGCTGTCGTAACGATAAGCCCCGTCCGGTATCCCTTCCACGCCGTAGAAACAGCCGTACAGGAAGACGCGGGGCTCGAAGCGCCATTCCGTTCCGTTCAGATCGTTCCGGTACGGATAGGAGACGGCCGTCTCCCGGAGAATCGCCGCGAGCGCGGACGCCTCGACCCGCTGCAGCGTAAATTCCGTCTCCGGCGAATACCGCTTCCGGCTGACTTCAGCCAAATCATAACCGAGCCGTGCCGCATGCGGAAGCGGGATGGCCGGAGCAGCGTCATGGGGGCCGGCATTCGCCTCCCTTGCGGGCTGGCGGAACGCCGCTGCGGAATCGATGCGGGATGCCGCGTTAAGGGCGGCCAGCACGGGCGACGCGACGACGCGCCTCGAGCGGATATATTGCTCGTGGCGAATTTCCGGCAGCTCGCGGCACAATTCCGGCGCCGTCACATATTCGCTCTCTTCCCCGTTCCGGACGACAATCGGCGCGGCCGACAACGGAACGACCGCATACACGCTTTCTTCCCCCGCATCCAGCCCAAGCAGCCGGTTAACGGCGAGGTCCAGAAACTGAAAGCAGACGAGCGCCGACAAGCCGAGCCGCTTCGATACTTCCAGCAGCTGGCCGGTCAGGAAGCCGGCGTCCAATCCGTGCAGCCGATAGGCGAAATTATGGTACTTAAAGAAGTTTTTCCAATAGACGGGCGATATGAACACCGCACCGAAGCAGGAATCCAAGCGGATACGGCCGCCCAGCGCCCTTCCCGCATAATCGTCGAAATTTCCTTCCCGCAGCAGGATGAGCCGATGATGCGCCGCATCGTAATGATAGACGCCGTCCGGCAATCCATCCAGCTTCAAATATATATAAAGCTCGCACGAATACAGCCCGCCGCCGGAAGGAACGTAACGGCGAAGCTGCACCATCGTCGCCGGCGCATCCCCCGCGAAGACGGAAGCGACGGGGCTTTCCGTCAGCTGCGCAACCCCGTATGTGAAGTACAGAAGCCGGCCGATCGTGGCCAAATCCGGCTTGGCGGACCGGATGCCGGCATTCAGCGCCGCCGGCATCTGCCGGTCCAGCGGAAACGCGGGCGCCCCGCGATACAGCTTGTAGGGCAGCGGCGCATCCTCCCAATCCGGCTCCCAATCGGCCGGCTTCACGTTGTGCGGTTCATATTGCAGCCGGTAGAGGAAAACGTCCGGATTCATCGGATACCTCCTTCATGACCCTGAACCGTCCGCATCCCATTTACGGAAACGGATGCGGATAAGGGTTAAGCTGCGCAGCCGTCAGCGGCTGCCGGACATAGCCGAGCTCCGCCGGCACCCGCAGCGCCCGGTCCAGCCCTTCCAGCCGCACGAGCCGATGGCCGAACGTCATCGGCAGCATACCCGGAATGAGCACTTTGACGCAATGCAGTCCGCTTCTTCTCGTCTCCTCTGTCGTCTGATCGACGACGATGACATCCAGCTGCAACCGCCGGAGCGCTTTCAGCATATCGTTCAGATCGTCGGTCAGATCGGCGTGCCGGGCCCTTGGCGCATACCGCTCGAAGAACGGTTGCTGCGGGCGGCTCCCGCCGAGCAGAAAGCCGAGCCGCTCCTCCGCTTGCGGCAGGCCGTACAGCATCGAATGATCCTCCATCTGGGCAACGAGAAACGGATCGTCAAGCATCCGTTCATACCGCTCGCGCTGCGCCTCGAATTTGTCGTTCAGCGTCAGCAGCATGCCCGCAATTTCATGAACGGCTCCTTTGGCCGCCCGCACCGGGTCCGGGTGCGCGCCTGCCGCGCAAATCAGGTTGATCCCCCGTCCGGCGGCGTTCTTCGCGAGCGCCCATACGCTCGGAATGCCGTGTTCCATCGTCGAATCGAACAAATGGATGTCGAATCCCGCCACGGCCTTTACCCGTTCAACCATCAGCGCCAGCTCCGGGCCTGCGGTAGCCGGATCAAGCCGCGGGAGCGGCAGCCGCCCGTACCAGGTCATCAGAAACGAATCCCGTTCCACCACTTCCAGTATGCCGTAAAATATCGCTTCTTCGAGGCTTCCGCCCAAGGCGCATCCGTTCGACGTCTCATAGACAAAGCCATGGCCGCAGCCGGTGCTGTAATAGGCGAGCAGCTCGGGAACGAGTATGGGACGCTCCTGCAAAAAAGAATAGCCCCATACCCAGTCGATCGGCTGCTCGGGATCGAACGGTTGGAACGGGAAATCCGGCTGATCGTACTGTTCCTTCGCGTGTACGCCGACCCGCAGCGGATCGAGCGCATCCGACTTGAGCTCGCGGTAGCTGGCATACACCGCCGTCCGCTTGCCGCGGGGCGACATCCCGCAATAGCGCTCGATTCCTTCGAGTATGGCCGTCACCACGCTGTCCGCGTAATTGTGCGTCCGTCCGGCGCACCCTTCGTCGCCCGACAGCAACGGCAAATTGACGCTCGCATCGGCAAACGGCGAAACGAGATCGAGCGCCCTTCCGTTCAGAAATCCCGTCCGCGGATCGAGGTACCGATCGGCTAGCACGGCTTTCAGCTCTTCCATCGGCCGAACGCGATAAACGTCCGGACTTGCTTTCGGATTGGACTTCAGCGCAATGCGGGCGCCGTCGGCGCTGTCTTCGGGCAGATTGCCGCACACCGGACAAAGCGGATCGGGCAGGAAACGGTGAAACGAGTTCTGCAAGGTCAGCAATTGGAACAGACCGATCCGCTCTTCCGTCCGCGGCTTGTGGCCCCGCACGGCCGCTTCGGCTTCGTCCGCCAGAAAGGCGGACATCAGCCGCAGCGCGGGACGGGATGCCCAGCCGTTCGGAATTTCGCCGCGGTCCGCCGTTACCCGCCGTTGCAGTTCCCACATCTCCATGCGGTCTCTACCGGCCAGCAGACGGCGGCTGTCGGCGCATTGCGAGCATCCCGGCTTGCCGGGGCGCACGAACGGGCCGACTATCCCTTCACCGAAAGCGGCGAAGGCGCGCAGCCAGGGCGTCCCTGTCCTGACGCTCGCCTCCTCCGCGGCAAGATGATCGGCCGGAGCCCAGCCGTCATGCAGAACGAGCAGCAGATCGGCCGCATCCGGCATGTCTGTGCCTTCGGCAAAGCCGGTCAGCCGAACGATATGGAAGCCGGACCGGCTTTCCAGCTCTTCGGCCGTATAATCGGCCAGCAAGCCATTGCCGGCAATGACGACGGAAGCGTTCAACGTTCTCCCTCCTCTCGCAGCCAGACGCCGTACACGCCGCCCAGACTTTCCTTCAGGAACGGCTCGACAGCCAGATCGGCGGCATGCCATTGTATACGATTCCGTTCAAGCGTCCGCCTGACCTCCGGCAAAAGCTGTCCGTATTCCGCCTCATCGAACGGAGCAATGTCGATCTGCTGCGGCGCCGCTTCCGTCAGCCGGACGGCGTCGGCGTTCAAGGCCGGGCTTATACCGGCGTCCTCGCCGAGCTGCGCCTCGAGCAGCGCTTGCTGCAAGGCGCTGCGCAGCGCAAGCGTCCGGTTCAGACCGACGCCGGCATACCAGCCTCGGTGCGCGCCGATCCATACGACCGGAAACCCGGCTTCCTCTTCGCCCAAACCGATAACTGGCGTTCCCTGCATGGTCGTCAAGGCCCGCCAATAAAACCGGCACCGCCCGTCTTCGAGCTTCCCGGGCTCGACCGGACGGACGGCTGCCTGACCGTCCGCCAACCGGCCGCGCAGCCGCTCGGCGAGACAAGCGCGAAGCCCGCGGCAGACCGCTTCCGCCGCCGTCTCCCCCGCCCCGACGCCGACTGTGCCGGGCCGCTGCCCGGCTTGCGCCGCATGCTCCGGCCTTGCCCGCACGAACGGTTCGGCCAGGCGCGATACGTACGCTTCGATGCCGGCCAGTCCGGCCTCCCTGCGCGCTTCTTCATGGGTGAGACCGGAGCGGATCGCTTCGGCAAGCAGCGCGGCCGGCCCCTCCGCCAGCGGATCTGCCGCCTGAACGCGGCACAACGCCAACGGAAGCTGCGGCAAGTCGCCTTCCTCCCAGCGATGGAAAATGCCCGTCTTCGGCGAGGTCAAGCCGCTGAAAAATGTCATCAGCGCATCCGCTTCCCTTGCGCCGGCGCCCGATTCCGGCCGCAATTCCGGCGGCTCCGTCCATTCGATCGCAGGCAGCGGTCCGCTTGCAAGCGGATGCGGCAGGAACGAATGCCAGCCGCCCTCCAGCGTTTCCGCGTTCAACAAATAGACGCGGTCGACGGGCTCCGGTATGTCCGCTTCCGCCGCGGACTTGAGCAGCTCGAATGCGAGCACGTTCGCAAGCACCGCTTCCGCGGCGGATGAAGCCGTTTCCCGGCCGGTCCCGGCGTTCCATGCTGATCGGTGCACGCGGCGCCAGGCCGATTCGAAACAGCCGTCCGTCCCAGGACGGACGAGCGGTCCGGCCATAGCCGAGCGCCGCGAATAAAGAGCGGGAAGCAGCGTCTTGCCCGTCTCTTTGCATGCCGCATGGACGGCCCGCAACCGCTCGATGTCTTCGCCGCCCGCTGCATAGATGACAAAGTCAAACGGCCGGATAAGCTCCCGCCAGTCCGGCTCCGCTGCGCCGGCCGTCGCCAGCTTTACGGCCACAGCCTCTTCGTCCGAGCTTCGGGCGCGCGCCTCCAACTCGGCGATCCGGCCAACATGCGCCGCTGCGCCATCCGTCGCGAGCAATTGAAACCGCGGCAAACCCGCTTCCAGCAAAGCGGCTGCAAGCGACTGCAGCAACGTTCCGGCGCCGGCGGCCAACACGCCGGCCTGCCGGAACTTCTGAAACCGGTAGGCGCCCGATCCGCCGAAGCTGTCGAGAAATTCGATCTGGGATGCGTACTTGCGCATGACCGCCTCCGACAGCGCATGCGGGCGGTCCCGGCTGATGTCTCGCGCGAATCCGTTGTTGCACAGCACCTCGGCAATTTCATAGATCCGCTTCCGGTGCGGCTCCGGCAGCCCGTCGGTCAGCTCCTCCATCGTAAATTGGCCGTTCAGGACCGGGAGCAGCTTCTCGACCCACCGGTCGATCATATCGCCGTCCAGGCGAAACGAACCGGTATTGTTGCGAAAATATACGCCGCCGTCCGACAAAGGCAAAAAAAACGTATCTCCTTTTACTTTCAGACGCGCTTCGGGTTCCAAACCGTACCCCTCCCGTTTGGCGAATGCCGTTAATGACGCATGATTCCTCTATCATCTGTATGTAACGAAAATTGTCCAACTTGCGAAAAAGTAAGAGGCCTTTGCCGGATAACCGGGCAAAGGCCGCAACAAGCATTCTTAACGGCAGTGCGCGCAGCCGCCGCAACGGGCACAGCGGGCGCAGCCGCCGCAACGGGCACAGCCTCCGCAGCGCGCACAACCGCCGCAGCGCGCACAACCGCCGCATCCGCCGCAGAAACCGCCGCATCCGCCGCAGAAACCGCCGCAAAAGAAACAAACGCCAATACAAAGACGCGAGTCCGCGGCCTCGGGATACGGCTGCCATTCCGGCGGCGTCATCGCGCCGGCATTGAAATCGCCAACATACAAATGTTCAAGATCTTTCTTAAAGTCATCCATGCTGCAAGCCTCCATTTAGGTTTTGAGCCTAATATCAAGCCTGGATATTAATATGAAAATGCGGCTGCGTCTGTTCCTGTCCCGGCAGGCTCAAGCGGCGACCGAATAAAAACGGCTCTCCCGAACCTTCGCTGGAAAGTTCTGGAGAGCCGCTCCGGCTTTGCATGATGATTACGGTTGGGGCGCTTTCGCGCGGCGGATGAAGAGAGCGAGAACGAACGCGGCGACGGCAAAGATCAGACCGACGAAGAAGGAAGTGTGGATTCCGGCATTCAGGGCGTTAGCCGCTTCGGCCGGCGACGTCGGATCGGAAGAGCCGGCCAGATAGTCTTTCGTTCCCGCAGACATGATGCTGATAAAGAAGGCGACGCCGATCGCGCCGGACACTTGCTGCAGCGTGTTGAGAATCGCCGTTCCGTGCGGATAATATTTCGGCGGCAGCTGATTGAGTCCGTTCGTTTGGGCCGGCATCATAATCATCGACAACCCGACGCTCATCAGGCAGTGCAGCAATATGATCGTGGACGTCGGCGTCGTCAAGGTGATGCGGGTAAAGAGCCACATGACAACGATCAGTACGATCGTGCCCGGGATAACGAGCGCCCGGGGGCCGAACCGGTCGAACAACTTGCCCGTAACAGGCGACAGCAAACCGTTGAGCGCGCCGCCGGGCAGCATGACAAGACCGGCAGCGAAGGCCGTCATCATCATGCCTTGCTGCAGCAGAATCGGCAGCAGCATCATCGTAGAGAACAGCGCCATCATCACGATGATGATCAGAACGGTCGACAAGGTAAACATCGGCGACTTGAACGCGCGCATATCAAGCATCGGGCTTTTCGATTTCAGCTGCCGCCAAATAAACAGCAGCAGGGCGACCGAGCCGACGATCAGCGACAGGTAGACTTGCGGGCTTGACCAGCCGCCATGTTCTTCGCCGGCATTGCTGAAACCGAATACGATACCCCCGAATCCGAGCGTGGACAGGACGACCGATAATATGTCAACCTTCGGTTTCGTCACCTCGGTCACATTTTTCAGAAAGATGAACGAAAACACGACCGAGAAAATCGCGAAAGGCAGCACAAGCAAAAACAGCCAGCGCCAGTTGAGCGAATCGAGAATGAGACCGGAGAGCGTCGGACCGATTGTCGGCGCAAACATGATGACAAGCCCGATGCTGCCCATCGCAGCCCCCCGCTTCTCCGGCGGGTACAGAACCAGTATCGTATTCATCATGACCGGAAGCATCAGTCCGGCGCTGAACGCCTGAATGAGCCGTCCGATCAGCAGCACCGGAAACGCCGGGGCGACGCTGCAAACGAGTGTGCCGATCGTGAACAGCACCATCGCGCCGATAAACATTTGCCTCGTCGTAAACCATTGAACGAGCAGCGCGGACACCGGGATCAGAATGCCGACAACGAGCATATATCCCGTAGACAGCCACTGAATGGTCGAGTACGAAACATTCAGATCGATCGTGAGATCGACGAACGCGATATTGAGCAGCGTTTCGTTCAAGATGGAGAAGAAAGCGCCGATAACGAGCGAGATCAATATCGGCAGACGTTTGACATTGCCCAAATCTTTTGCCTGCGGACTCGCAGCCGCAGTTGCCGTATTCAAGATGGTTCACCCTCCCTTAATGATGGCATTTATATATCTGCGCCATCTGCTCTCTCATCAATACTGACTTATTATAATGAAAAGAGCGGGAGAT
This sequence comes from Paenibacillus cisolokensis, assembly GCF_050481165.1. Taxonomy (NCBI): domain Bacteria; kingdom Bacillati; phylum Bacillota; class Bacilli; order Caryophanales; family Paenibacillaceae; genus Paenibacillus; species Paenibacillus cisolokensis. The sequence goes on along the minus strand of NZ_JBCNFP010000068.1, from coordinate 34,301 downwards.
TGACAAGCTGATAAAATGAAAAACAGCCGCGCTTCGGAAGCAGCGGCTTGCATTCCCTCGGATTAACGGATCTGGCTCACGATCTTCATAACGGCATCCCTTGACAGCTTGCTTCCTCCCGCAGACAGCAGCTTCGTTGTCGCGTGCGCGAGCGCCAACGGAATTTTGCAAAATTTCAGGGCCGGACCTTGCTTCAAATCCGCAATATAATCGTCGGCAATTTTTAAATTTCGCTTCGTATATTGAAGCATGTCCTTGAATTCCCATCCTTTCGGAAAGAAATCTACGCCCCGGTCCAGATCTTCCGCCCTGTTCCGCAAAATATTGACGGCTTGCAGACCTCTCCCGAAGGCGATCGCCTTATTCCGGTCAGTCTTCGTCCCGTCAAACCAGAGCCATAGCTCGGACAGCATCTCGCCGACCATGCCCGCCACGCTGTAGGTATAACGGTCCAAATCGCTTTCCGTCCGGATGATCCACTGCCGTTCGGCCCAATCGGCCATCTGGTCGGCCATCATGGCCGTATAGCGAAATACCGTCGGCGCGATCGAGACCGGGCACAGCGCCGCCCATTCATGGAGCCGCAGCGTGACCTCGGGCAGCTTGTCACGGTACGGCGCGAACAATGTTTCCGTTTCTGCGGCCAGATTATTCGACCGGAATGCGGCATCAACGCCCCGCAGCAGCTTCACTTTCAACGGCTCGGACAGCTCCGGATGATCCTCGATTTCGTCGATGGCTCTCATGCACAGATAGCCGGATGAAACGGCTTCCCGCAAACCGCTGACAAGTCCGCTGATCGGAATGTAGAACGTTCGGCTCGTTTTTTGCAACATCGTCATGGCATCGTTCAGGATGACGTTCGAAATGGTACTCCCTCCATCATATCAACTTCTACGAATATGTTATATGATACCATAGGTTCGAATGAACTATCTACGCCGGTATGCCGAACCGGTCAAAAGGCGGATTTGTTGGTTTCTTCCGCCGGCAGTTCGCGCTGCTTTCGTTTGGCCATTTTTTTTCTGACCAGAAAAAAAACAAGCAAAATCGGGACGCTGAAGATGAAAATGTAGAGGGAGACGTCCTTGACCATCCCTTCCGCAGCCCGGCCGTACAAATAAAACAACACGCCGATGGCGTAAAATTTCACGGCTCGGCCGAGCGCCGCGTATGCGATGAGCCGCCAAAGCGGAAAATGAAGACATCCCGACAGTATCGTAAACACTTTGAACGGAATCGGGGTAAAGGAGCCGATCATAATAGCCGCCTCCCCGTTCTTCTGAAACAGCCGGGTGGCCGAATCGATCCATTCAGGTTTAAGAAGCTTATAAAGGACGGATTTTCCGAGCAGCCGGCCGATTAGAAAGCCGAAAGGAGTGCCGAGAAGACAAGCGATATAGCCAACGGTCGCCAGCCACAATGCATTGGAAGGGGTAATCAGACTTAGCGAGACCTGGAGGAAGAAAGCCGGTACGGGGAAAATGATCGCATCGGCAAACGCGTGGATAAACATGCCCCAAGCTCCGAAATCCATTAAAATATCGATGATGTTTTGAAACATTTACAAGCTCCTATCCGGTTTCTGCGATCGAATGCATGCAGCTAGCTGTTATTCATATTGTATACGAGAAACGGGCATATTCGGTTTCAATTTTTCGCAAGAAAAACGCCCGGTGGTATTGGGCGTTTTTTAAGTGGTATTTCCTATCGCGGATTCGGGAACAGACGCTGTACGATCTCGTTAAATTCGGCGACAAATCCGGCAACCGGATGGCCTTGCTGCACGTCCTTGACGAAGTTGTTGACCCGGTCCACGAACTGCGGGTTTGTCGATACGTATACGTTTCGGATATCGGGATCGACCGCCCGCACTTTATCGGCGATCTGATCTTCGATTTCGCGCGTCAGCTTCTTTTGGTTCGGGTCGAGCGCGGCTGCGACGTATGCGTTTCGTCTCGTTACGAGCACATTGGCGGTATGGACGCCTTTAATCTTCGTAATGTTTTCCGCAGCCTTGTCGGCAATTTCGATCCGCTCTTCCGCATCGTTCGGTCCGTTATTCCACCGGTTATCATCCCCCGCGTCGCGATTCGCGCGGTAACCGTCAGTCCCCGCATTGTCCCTTGACAGGGGCTGAACCGCTCGGTTGCCGGTATTGTTCGGATTGACCGGATTTTGACCGTTAGGACGATTTGTCGCACAGCCTGCAGCCAGAAGCAAGCTTGCGATCATGAGGGCGGATGCGATCCGTGTATAGCTTCGTTTCACACATTTTCACTCCTTAGACCTGTTTTTCCTTAGTATGCCGACTTGCGCAGTTTCTATCCGTCCGGTTATCCTTTAGGCTTCACGAACAGGCTGGCCAGAAAGGAGAAAATAATGGCGGCGGAAACGCCCGCGCTCGTCACCTTGAAAATGCCGGTAATAACCCCGATCCAGCCGTTCTTCTGCAGTTCTTCCAAGGCGCCGTGGACGAGCGAATTGCCGAAGCTCGTAATCGGCACCGATGCGCCGGCGCCGGCAAATTCGACCAGCGGGTCATAGATGCCCACGCCGTCAGCTATCGCCCCGAGGACGACGAGCAGCGTCATCGTATGCGCCGGCGTCAGCTTGAACACGTCAAAGCAGATTTGACCGAACATGCATATCAATCCGCCCACGATAAATGCCCATAAATAAATCACCTTACTCCACCCCGCTTTCGATCGCGACCGCATGCGCAATGCACGGGATGCTCTCACCTTGCTGGTACGAAATCGGCGACAACAGCGCGCCCGTGGCGACGACCAGCATCCGCTTCAGCTCGCCCTTGCGCATCCGCCGCAGCAGATGGCCGTAGGTGACGACCGCCGAGCAGGCGCAGCCGCTCGCTCCGGCCTGCACCATCTGGTTTTTGTAATCGTATATCATCATGCCGCAATCCTTATATTCGGTCTGCTGAATCGGGATATTATGTTTTCGGAACAGCTCCCGGGCAATTTCATATCCGACTTTGGACAAGTCCCCCGTCACGATCAAGTCGTAATGGCCCGGCTCGATCTGAAAATCGCGAAGATGCGCTTCGATCGTATCCACTGCCGCAGGCGCCATCGCCGCTCCCATATTGAACGGATCGGTAAGCCCCATGTCGACGATGCGGCCGATCGTCGCTTTCGTCACAAAAGGCCCGTCGCCTTTATGCGATACAACGCAGGCGCCCGCTCCGGTCACGGTGTATTGCGCGGTTGGCGGCTTCTGGGAGCCGTATTCGGTCGGATAGCGGAACTGCTTCTCCGCTGTCGAGTTGTGGCTGCAGGCGCTGGCCAGCGTATATTTCGCCGACCGGGAATTGACAAGGTTGGCGGCGAGCGCCAAACTTTCCATCGAGGTCGAGCATGCCCCGAATACGCCGATATAAGGCATGGCCAGCGTCCGGGCGGCAAAGCTGGTAGTTGTAATCTGGTTGATCAGGTCGCCCCCGATAAAAAAATTGATCTGTTCCTTCGTCAGTCCCGCGTTCTCGATTGCCAGCTTGGCCGCTTCCTCGAGCAGCGTCCGCTCCGCTTTTTCCCAACTGTCCTGCCCGAGCCGCGAATCGCCATGAATAATATCGAAATCGTCGGCCAGCGGTCCGCGCCCTTCGAACGGTCCGACCACCGTCCCGACGGCCGCGATCGACGGCCTGTTCTCAAACAGCCAGCTTTGATAACCTTTCAGCATGATCAATGACCTCCGCCGGGATTGAAAATTAAGTGGCATAAGCTGACGAAAAAGGCGGCCACGACGCCGAATACGATGACCGGCCCGGCAAGTTTGAACATTTTCCCGCCGACGCCGAGCACGAGCCCTTCGCTCCGATGCTCAATCGCCGCCGACGCCATCGAGTTGGCGAAGCCGGTGACGGGAACCGCCGTACCGGCGCCGGCCCACTGAGCCATTTTGTCGTAAACGCCGAGGCTGGTTAAAATGGTGGAAATGAGAATCAGAACGGCAACCGTCGGATTGCTCGCTTCTTTCTTGTCGAATCCGCCCCAGTGTATGAACATATCCTGAATGGCCTGGCCGAGCACGCATATCGCGCCGCCGACAATAAAGGCCCGAATGCAATTAATCACAACCGGTCTCGGCGGTTCCTTCCGCTTGGCCAGGTCCTGATATTCCTGCTGCACGGGCGTGAGCTTTTTCTTCTTGTTGTTAGACATTCGCGTTTCCTCCTTATCATCGGATTACCGGTGCAATACCGGCTTCACATCGGCGATGACTTGGCGCAGCTTTTCGGCGCATTCTTCATACATCGCTTTCGCTTCCGCATTCCGCGTCGTCAGACCGAACATTTCCAGATCGGCTTCGCATTTTTTCAATGTGGCATATAATGCCGCTTTCTGCTGGGGCGCGGGAACCTTGATTTTGTCGTCAAACAGGTCGACATAAAGTTGCCCGTAAGAATCGACCTGGCCCAAATAGACGTTTTCCAGCGCTACGCCGAGCTTCTCCAGTTCCGAACGCAGCCATGCCCGATTGAGACCGATGGTCGAAAGCGGCTCGTCCAAAATTTTGCCGTCCATAATGACGGCTTGCGGCTCCTGCTCCGGCCCTACCTTGATGCCCAGATGACTGGGCGTCAGCGGCTGATTTTCTCGGGTAAGCATGACGCTTATATCGCCGCTCGGTTCCATAATGGCAAATTCGACGTCCGCGGTTTTGAACACATTTTTTTTGCGCAGCTGCTCGAGCAACTCGTCCGCGGTCAAACGCTCTTTTTTCAAATTGTCTTCCAAAATTTTGCCGTCCTTGATGAGGATTGTCGCTTTGCCGTCAATAAAATCCCTGCTTTTTTTGCTTTTGATTTGCAGAAACTCGATCCCGAGCGAAATCGCGGTCCAGACGACCATGGAAATGAGGCCCAAATACCAGTTTGCCTCCAGATCCAGGGAAACATAGGCCGCAAGGCTGCCGATTGTAATCCCGGTAATGTACTCGAACAGCGAAAGCTGCGACACTTGCCGTTTCCCCAATAATTTGGTAAGGGAGAACAGGACGACAACGGCGATTAAGGTCCGCAACACAATTTCCAGCCAATTCGGCACCGCTTCGATTCCTCCTTTCAGCTCATACAATGTCGGCTTTACCAAAGGATGCGCCGATCCCGATCAGCTCAATCCCGAAATGTTTTGCCACTTCAGGAAGCCTTCTTACGGATTGGCAAAAAGTCGCCAGTATGCCGGTTCGAGCGCCCGTACAGAATAAGGATCGCTTCATTCACTCACCAAGGAACAGATTCTTGCGTTAAGGGCGGTGGAAAAATGTGGAGTAAGCTGAAAAATCGTCGAATGATGATGTCTTTGCTGGCTATCGGGGTGAGCGCCGGAGCTGGGGCGATCGTCATGTCCAACCGGCGCCGGGGAAATCACATGAACCAGAACAAATGGCCTTCACAGCTTCAACCGCTAATGAAGATGTTCCCGATGTTGCGTATGAAGTAAAGGAGGTGAAAACGTGACGGTAGCATCCGATGTGAAAACTTGCGTCGCTTCCTTGAAAAGCGCGCAGGCGAGCCTGGAACAATTCGCGCTGTCGACGCAAAATCAGGAAGCGAAGACGTTGTTTGAAAATGCTGCGCAGCAGACACAACAAATCGTGCAGCAAGTACAAAGCCGCGTACAGCAGCTGGAAAATGAAGAACCCCAATATAAAGGTTTTTAACAGTTTATCTTGAAAAAAGAACCAGCCGCGTTCGAACTAACGCGGCTGGTTCTTTTTAATTTAAAAGCGGAAATCGTCGTCGGTCAGCGGCTCGACATGAATCGTCCGGATATATCCGTTCCCTTTTTTGGAAAAGAAATCATGCTGTTTCGTGCGCGTGCTGATGCCGTTGAAGACGATCGGATTGACGTCCTCTTCCGGAAAGATCGGATCGAGTCCGAGATTCATCAGCGCCTTGTTCGCATTATAGCGGACAAACTTCTTGACTTCGTCTGTCAAGCCGACCTTGGTATACAGTTCCTCGGTATACTTTTCTTCATTCTCGTGCAGCAACGAAAGCAGGCCGCGGAACGTCTCAAGCGCTTCTTCCTGTTCGTTGGGCTCAAGCTCCGCGAACACTTCCTGAGCCAGTACGCCGACATAAAGGCCGTGAATGCTTTCGTCGCGCAAAATGAGATCGATAATTTCTCCGCTGCTTGTCATCTTCCCTTGTCCCGACAAATAAAGCGGGTAGAAAAATCCGCTGTAGAACAAGTAGCTTTCCAGCAAAACCGATGCCGCCATGGCCAAATACAGCTCTTTTTTCGAATGGATATGGCGATAATATTGCGAGATGACTTCCGCTTTGGTCTGCAGCCGGGGATTGTTCTCGACCCAGCGGAACACATTGTCGATTTCTTCGCTGGAAGCGAGCGTCGTGAAAATGCTGCTGTACGACTTGGCGTGAATCTGCTCCATCATGCCCATAAATCCGAGCACCGCCTTGCGCTGCAGCCCTTCGACATGGTCCAATATTTTCGGCATGCCGACGCCGCCCTGCACCGTATCCAGCAGCGTAAGCCCGCCCAGCACCTTCATATACAATTCCCGCTCGTCATCGTTCAGCGTCATCCACGACATTTTGTCGTCGGAAAGCGGGATCTCTTCGTCTGTCCAAAACTGCATAATATTTTGATTCCAGAACGTGATCGTAAAATCATCGTCCGGACGGTTCCAGTTGACGGCCTTGATGGCACTCATGCTCGCCCATTCCTCCTTTTCCTTACACGGAACAACTGATGCATTCTTCCACGGACAGCCGGTTCGTCCGGGTATAATAAAGCGACTTCAGACCTTTCTTGGCGGCATAAATGTAGTACCGGGCAAGCTGGCGCGTCGTCACGTCGCTGTTGACGTGCAGGACCGTCGATATTCCTTGATCGATATGAGGCTGAATTTCGGCAATCAGATCGAGCACCTTGAACTGATCCATCTGATAAGCCGACTTGTAATAAAAGAAATTGCTTTTATCCAGGTACGGCATCGGATAATAGGTCGTCGAATTGGCGTACGTCCGGGTTTCGATCTGCTCGACGATTGGCATGACACTGGACGTCGCGTTCTGGATATACGAGATGCTTTGCGTCGGCGCGATCGCCAGCCGGTAGGCATGATACAAGCCGTGGCGGCCTACCGCTTCCTTCAGCGACTTCCAGTCTTCCGGCGAAGGGATCGCAATGCCTTCGAACAGCGACTTCACCTTGTCCGTTACGGGACGGTAATCGGTCTGTTCATAACGTTCGAAATAGACGCCGGTCGCATAGTCGGAACGTTCGAACCCGTCGAAGACGATGCCGGTTTCGCGTGCGATTTCCATGCTCTTCTCCAGCGAATAATAGTTCATCATCATGAAGAAAGTGCGGACGAAATCTTTCGCTTCTTCGCTTTCATAGGCGATTTTGTTTTTGGCCAGGTAGCCATGCAGATTCATCGCGCCGAGACCGACCGAATGCAGCTCGCGGTTCGCTTTGGCAACGCCGGGCGCATTGGAAATATTCGTCATGTCGCTGACCGCCGTCAGGGCGATCATGCCTTCATGCACCGATTCCCGGATTTTCTTCTTCTCCATGACGTTGGCAATGTTCAGCGACGCCAGATTGCAGCTGATATCGCGGCGTATTGTATCGGGCTGGCCGTAATCGCCGATTTCGGACGTTTCCTGCAGCTGGAAAATTTCCGTGCACAGGTTGGACATTTTGATCGAGCCGATCCCTTTGAGCGCGTGCGCGCGGTTCGCATTGCTTTTGTTCATCATGTACGGGTAGCCGGATTCGAGCTGGGTCATGGCGATTTTGATCAGCATGTCCCGGGCGCTCATTACTTCTTTCTTGCGCACGCGATCGTCGGCGAGCAGCTTGTCGTACATTTCGTCCATGTCCATATCGTCCATATGAACGCCGTAAGCCCGGTAGACGGAATACGGGGCGAAAACGTGAAGCGGCTCGTTGTCTTCCGCCAGCTTGTAGAAGCGGTCCGGCACGATCAGCCCGATCGACAGCGTCTTGAGCCGCGATTTTTCGTCGGCGTTAATCTTTTTGCTGTCCAGAAACTCGATGACGTCCCAGCCGAAAATGTTGTAATAGGCGGCGCCGGAACCTTTGCGCTGGCCCATCTGGTCGGCATAGGAGAAGGCGTCCTCAAGCAGCTTCAGCACGGGCATAATGCCTTTGGCCGCTCCCTCGACGCCTTTGATCGGCTCGCCGCGGCCGCGCAGCTTGGACAGATTGACGGCGACGCCGCCTCCGATTTTCGACAGCTGCATGCAGGTGCTGAGACCGTAATTGATCGAATTAAGCGAGTCGTCCAGCTCCAGCAAGAAGCAGGAAACCATTTCGCCGCGCCGGCTTTTGCCCGCATTCAGGAAAGTCGGCGTCGCCGGCTGAAGCCGCTGCTCCATCATCGATACGGCCAGCCTGCGGGCGACAGCGGCGTTTCCGCGCCCGAGATACAGCGCCACGATCGCCACCCGGTCCGGATAATGCTCCAAATACAGCTCGCGGTCGTCGCTTTTCACCGCGTAATCGGTGTAAAACTTCGAGGCGGCCATGTAGGAAGGAAACTCGAACCGGTAGCTGTGCGTAGTGGCGTAAATCTCCTCCACTTCTTCAGGCGTATAGTATTGGTAGACATCCTCGTAATAATCGTTGTCGATCATGTAGCGGACCTTCTCCGCCGTGGAAGCGAAGCGGATGCTTTTGCGTTCGACCTCTTCCATAAACGCGCGAACCGCTTCCTTATCCTTCTCCAGTTGGAAGAAGCCGTCCTTGTCCCGCTGCATCAGCAAATTGTTCAGCTCAATATGACGCAACTGCGCTCACCCCTTGCATAAATCTTTCGACATCCCTGCTCGTACCGGACAGCTCGAACTTGCCAAGCACCGGGACGCCGTACATCGTCGCAATCGCGTCAGCGCTCACCGCGAAGCGCTCTCCCCAGTTTTTGTTGCCGCTTGCCGACACGCCGCGCAAGTAACGGTGGTTTTGCTTCAGAAAAGACTGGACCTTCTGCGGCACTTGACCGAAACCGGTCGTATAGGTTACAAGGACGAACGGTTCGTCCAGCGTCATCCCGTCCTCAATTTGAACGGCCGGTACGTTCAGTTTGTTAATAAATCTGCGGACATTTCCCGTCCTGGAATCGTATGCGATAAGCATGGCGGCAAGTCTCCTTTCCGAATCTGACAACAGTATGTAATCAATGAAAAAGCGCATCCGGCGATAAAAAAAGGCCGAATGCGCCTTGGCACGCAGGCAAAGCAATGCCCGGTCAGGCTCGATCCGACACTTTCCTATCCTCCGTAGGGATGTGTCCATCAACGTTCAGGCAGGTCTCCTGGCTCGGGGTCATCGCCGGCAATCCGCCTTCCCGGCTCGCGTTCAGCTTAACCAGTGGCTTTTCGGATTGCGGCTCGCCCATACAGTGGCGGGACCGCTCCGGTTTCGCACCGGATTCCCTATTAAGCTCTATCTTTGTCTTCGAAGATAGAACACCTGAACGAAACAATATGTAGTTGTCGAATTCAAATTTACCTCAATATATTGTAGCTGTCAAGCTGAACCTGACCCGATTTGCGGAACGCAAAATAGAATAGCCCGCTCGATCCAAGCGGGCTCTGCCATTTCGCTTATTTCTATCAATTTTTATTCGCTTGCGACGATGCGGAAGCCGATGTTGCCCGACGAGCTGTCCGGCGTGTTCGAGCTTCGGGCCGCCACCCGGTAGCGGTTGCAATAAGACCGGTGGCACAAATAAGATCCGCCGCGCATCGATCTTCGGCCGGTCGGACGGTCGTAAAACGGATTCACATCCGACGTTTCCCGGTGATAGCCCGGACTGAACCAGTCGGCGCACCATTCCCATACGTTGCCCGACATATTGTACAATCCGTATCCGTTGGGCTCGTAGGCGTCGACAGGCGCCGTTCCGACATAGCCGTCGCTGGCGTTGTTTTTGATCGGAAATTTGCCCTGCCAGATATTGCAGCGATGCCGCCCGTCCGGCTTGAGCAAATCGCCCCACGGGTACGTCTTGCGCTCCAGTCCGCCGCGCGCCGCGAATTCCCATTCCGCTTCGGTCGGCAGCCTGCCCCCGGCCCAGTCGCAGTACGCTTTCGCGTCGTTCCAGGAAATATGCACGACCGGATGATTCATCCGTCCGCTCAGATCCGAATCGGGCCCTTCCGGCTTGGCCCAATAGGCGCCTTCCACGACGTACCACCAGGGTACCTCTTGCGGCACCGATTGGACCCGCTTCGCGGTCTCGGGCGACACGAGCAGATGAAAGACGAACGACCAGCCGAAACGTTCCGCTTCCGTCACATATCCCGTTTCATCGACAAACCTTTTGAATTGCGCATTCGTGACGGCATAGGGCGACATGTAGAACGAATCGACCCGCACCCTCCGCACCGGGCCTTCTCCGTCCGACGGAAATCCTTCCGCCGTCTCCGTCCCCATATCGAACGTTCCGCCGGGTATGGCGACCATCTCGTGAATATCGCGCGCCTTCGCCGCTTGACGCATCTGCCGTTCGGCATGCGGCCGGTCGATGCCGGCCTCCGCCTGTTCCCGTCCGGCCGAGCAGCAACACTTTCCTTTCTCCATCTTCTACGGATTGCTCCTTTCACCGCATCGTCCCGAATCACGTGTACAAGGCGATGCCGATTAGTCCAGATATAATCATAATGGAAACGGGATGTTTGCGAAAGAACATCAGCGCGATAAGCGATCCGGCAAAAATAAGCGCCTGGCTCCACATGAAGTATGTCGAGCCTTTAAGCGCCCCTGTATTGCCGGCAAACATGATGGCCGCGTAAATAATCAGTCCGGTCACGACGGCCCGCAATCCGTAGAAGGACGATTGCACCAGCTTGTGATGACGAATGCGGTAAAGCAGCATGCCCGCCGCAATCATGATCAGGAGCGACGGCAGCACGACGGCGGCCGCGGCGACGACGGCGCCCGTCAGACCGGCCGTATCGTACCCGACGAATACGGCGATATTGGTCGCGATCGGTCCCGGGGACATGCCGGCCATCGCGACAAGATCGGTGAAGTGGCGGACGTCCATCCACTGGTACCGTTCCACGACCTCCCGCTGAATGAGCGGTACCATCGCATAGCCGCCGCCGAACGAGACGAGACCGACGATGAAGAACAGCACGAACATTTGAATAAGCATGGCTTCTCTCCGTCTATATCATATAGTCGTATACCGGTTCTTCCTTCTTTGCCGGGGGCCGATGGCGGCTGTCCGGTTTGCGGAATTTGCCGATCACGATGCCCGCCAGCGCGCCGGCTGCAATGAGCAGCGCCGGATGTATAATATTTCGGCCGAAATAAAGCAGAGCGAGCGTTATGCCGACCAGCAGCGCCGCCGGTTTGTCGACGATCGCCGTCTTCCCGATCTTGCAAGCGGCATAGACGATCAAGGCTACGACGGTTGCCCGGATCGACATAAAGGCGGCTTCGATTTTCGGATTGTCGTGCAATTGCCAGTAAAAAACCGACAGCATGATGACGACGAGGAACGTCGGCAGCAGCATGCCGGTCATGGCGGCAATCGCGCCGGCAACGCCGCCGATCCGGTAGCCGATGAGCATGGCCGAATTGATGCCGATCGCGCCCGGAAACGAACCGGCCAACCCGAAAATATCGGCCAACTCTTCCGCCGACAGCCATTTCTTTTTATCTACGACTTCCTTCTCGATTGCGGGAATCAAGGCGTATCCTCCGCCGAACGATACCGGACTCCATTTGAGAAACGAGACAAAAAGTTGTACGAGCCGATTGTCGGTATGCAGCTTCATTACGCCGCCTCCTTCTGTGGGCGCTGCTATATGTTGTACATCCATTATACCACCTTTTTGTCATTTTGAAATTATGTCTTCGTCCAATTTATATTACTTTTGCTTATACGCTTCAATTATTCCGCTTATCAATATAAATTCCAGCCATTTTGGCAACGGGACTATAGGATATTAATCCTGTTTAGGGTATCGGAATGATGTACTTTATTCTATATTGAAATTAACTTGGCGATCTTCCTGTCAAGTGGCAGCTGCTGTCAGGTTTGCGATATAATGAGGGCATTCGAATATGGCTCGACCAAATATCGGTTAAATGGGGATTCTGCAATGGAGAAGCAGCGGATGAACGAGGTGCCTTCAGCCAAAAAGCTGATTTACAACCGCATAGCGGAGCAGGGCGTCGTCTCGAAGGCGGAGCTGATGGCGGTTTTCTCTTTTACGAGCAGCACGCTTTCCCGGCTGCTGGACGAAATGGTGACGGACCGGCTGCTGCTTACGTCCGGGCTCGGACCTTCGAGCGGCGGGCGGCGGCCGATTCTTTACGAAATTAATCCGGCTTACGGTTATTTTTTCGGACTGGAAATATCGCGGCGGTATTCGGCGCTCGGCTTTTTCGATATGCGCCTCAATCCGATGTCGTTTACGCGCTGGCGCATGGACGAGGCGATGACGCCGACCCAGTTCGTCGAACATGCGGCGAACAACATCCGGTCGATTCTGAACGATCATCAGATCGAAAGACGGCAGGTTCTCGGGATCGGCGTCGGCGCCGTCGGCCCGCTGGACCGGGAGAAAGGCGTTATTCTTCGCCCGCTCAATTATCCGGCCAAAGGGTGGACGAACGTTCCGATTTGCAGCCTTCTGGAGCAAGCGACCGGCATCCCGTCCCGCCTCGAGAATGGCGCGAACACGGCGCTGATGGGCGAGCATTGGGCGATGCGCAGCGAAAATCTGCAGCATATGCTTTATGTCCACGCCGGCGTCGGCCTCCGTTCCGCGATGATGTCGAACGGACGGATCGTCCACGGATCGCTCGATATGGAAGGCTCCATCGGCCAGATGATCATTCAGACGGACGGACCGCGTCTTCATGACAGCGGCAATTACGGAGCGCTGGAAGCGTTCGTATCCGTTCAGGCGCTGGAGAAGCAGGCGCGCTCGCACGCCAAGATGGGCCGGGACGAGCTGCTTAGCGCCTACAACGTCACGCCCGAACAGATCAATTACGATCTGCTGCTTCGCGCATTGTCGCACGGAAACGTCTATGTCAGCGAGCTGTTCCTGCAGTCGGCCGCCTATTTCGGCATCGGGCTGGCGAATCTGATCAATATGTTCCACCCCGAAAAAATTATTTTGGGCGGCGCGCTCCTGAACTCGCACGAACAGTTTTATGATACCGCGATTCGGATTGCCCGGAACAACACGTACTATTACCCCGAATATCAACCGTCCTTTTCCAAAGGCGTTTTGCAGGAGGACGCCGTGGCGACCGGCGCGGCGCTCATGATGCGGAATGCGCTGGCGATTTAGCTTAATGTCAAAAAGCTTGTCTCCGCCGCCGCCGCAGCGACAAGGAGACAAGCTTAAGGATGCGCCTGACTATACCCGATGAAGCTTCGCTTCGGACGACTGTTGCTTCGCGTCCCTCCACATCGTCCGCCATGTCCCGACGTCCGTTAACACCGTATCCGGCCGGACGCGGCTTCTTGCGACAAAGGAAGGGTGGCCGTCCCTGCCGGAACGCGCTCCCGTCTTGTGATAACGGAGATCGATCGACCAGCGCACGATGCCGGAGCGGTTCGGAATGCCTCTGTGCGGCGTATATTTGTTCATGATGACGACCCCGCCCTTGCGGCATTCCGCCAGAACCGGCTCGACGTCCGGCAGCAGCTCGGGAACGATCGTCGTTCCGCCCGACGCCTGGTGCCGCAGATACCCTTGCTTGAACACGCCGGGCATCAGCTCCATGCAGCCGGTATCCGCCGTCGCGTCGACGAGCGGCACCCAGAATGTAATGATGTCCGACGCTTCGGAATCTTCCGACGTCACGGCGCAATCCTGATGCCAGGGCACGTTCTCGAACGCGTTCGCCGAGGGCTTCCACGGCAGCTTGGCGCGGACATGCTGGATCGGATTGCAGCTCAGCTCACTGCCGAGCAAACATTCGGCCAGATCGAGCAGACTGTCGCTGCTCATAAAACGAAATATTTGCTCCCCCAGATAATCGGAAATATCGAAGCCCCGGCCGATCTCGGCGCATTGTTCGTACAAGAGCGCATAGCGCCGTTCGAACGGCTCGTCCTCGTACAGATTCGCCAATTTTCCTTCGGCGTGAAGCATCCGGCTTCTTCTGTCGATTTCCTGCGCCAGCTCGTTCATAACCGGCTTAAGCTCGTCATGCGGGATCGCGTCTTCGACGATCAGATAGCCTTCCGTCTGATAGCGGATAATTTGGTCAACCGTCAGTTTCATGGCCTTGCCTTCCTCCCCTTTGCGGCCGGTTCGCCGTATTTGCCCCCATTGTAACAGGGCGTGCCCGCAGCCAGAAGGGAGGATCATGCGGTAAATGCGGACTATTTTATCCGATATGAGGCAGGCGGCCGTCCGCGATGCCTGCGAAAGACGCGGGCGAAGTAGGAAGCGTCCGTATAACCGAGCATGTCGGATATGGCATAGACGGGCAGATCGGTATACAGCAGCAGCTTCTCGGCTTCGGCCATGCGCAGCGATTGCAAATACGCCATCGGCGCCATGCCGGTATGCTCCTTGAAAACGCGGCACAAGTAGTTCGGAGACCAATGAACGAGCTGCGCCAGCCGCTCCAGCGTCAAGGCGTCGGCAAGATGGGCGCGCATATAGCCTTTCAGCAAGTCGACTTCCTTCCCGCCCCGCACGCCTGCATGTTCATGCCGATCCGCGCGGCCGATCTGCCATACCGTTTCCTCGATCCGGAGCAGCAGGTCCGCAACCATAAGCGACATATGCTCGTCCGACATCATATACCGGCTCGCCGGATCGAGCAGTCTGCGATACCCTTCGAGCAGAAACGGCCGATAGCGGTCGGGCACGCGGATCGGGCCGTTCCGGATCGTTTCGGGAAACGCAATGCCCCGCTTCTCCTCCAGCCAGTCGAAGAAGTTCGCCGCCTCCGGCTCGTCGTCCTCGTTCCGGAGCAGGAACGTGCATTCCAGATTGTCCAGCGGCTGCTGCTCGCTGCCGACAAATTGATGCCATTCGTTCGGATTAATAATATAGAGCAATCCTTCCGAAGCTTCGGATTCACGGCCGTTGACGACGAAGCGGCCCGCCCCTCCGGCAATGTACATCAGATGAAAAACCGGATGCCGGTGAAGCGGCGCGATCATCCCTTTCCGGCCGGTCTGCCTGTCGGTCGAAATATGGTCGATGCGAAGCTGCTGACCGCGCATGACGATCCGTAAACTCATAGCGCCTTATCTCCCCCGTTACGACGAGCTCACGACAGTCTCGACAACGGTAAGCTCGCCGGCCGCCGCGTCCAGCCGCACGACCGCTCCGATCGGAATGGCAGCCTTGTAGTAGCCGTGTCCCGAAGCGAGATTCGTTAATAACGGCTTGCCGAGCGGAACGATGAACTCCGTGATCAGATCGTCGTACGTTTTGCCGTACGCGACTTCGCAGCCCGTGCATTCGCCCATGACGATGCCGAGGCAGTCGCGAAATTTTCCGGCCAGCTTCAGCTGATTGATCATGCGGTACACCGCGTTGATCGGTTCATGCGTTTCTTCGAGCAGCAAAATTTTGCCGCGCGTATCGATTTCGTACGGTGTGCCGAGCGTGTCGGTCAGCGACCTCAAATTTCCCCCGACGATCGGACCGGTCACATTGCCGGGAACTCGGCCGATTAGCGGCATTCCGGGCGGATTGGTAATCGGTCTGACAGCCGCTTCGACCGATGTCGCCTCGAAAAATTGATTGAAATTGTAAGCGGGCTCGGCCGCCGTAAAGCTGATAAGCAGCAGGCTGTGAAACGTGATCAAGCCGGTTATTTGATAAAGTGCGTTGAGCAGCACCGTAATATCGCTGTAGCCCGTCACGATTTTCGGGTTCCGGGCAATCGCGTTGTAGTCCAGATACGGCAATATGCCGGCCACTCCGACCCCGCCGCGCACTGGAAGAATCAGATCCACATCGGGATCTTCGATCATCATCATAAAATCGGAAGCGCGCTCGCGGTCGGTCCCGGCCAGAAATCCGTCTGCCGCATACACATAATTTCCCAGCACAACGCGAAAGCCCATCTCCTCGAGCGTTCGGATCCGGGCATCGATAATGTCCGCGCGAAGCGGGCTTCCCAGCGTGACGATGCCGACCGTGGCGCCGGGTCTTAGTATCGGCGGTTTGATGGACATTGGAAATCCTCCAGCGTATAGGCGTTTTTATTACCGTATGCCGCCCAACCCGCGGAGGTTACGGTGAAGACCGTGTCCGCCGATCCGCCTGCCGCCGCTGCATTCAGGTTGCCTTTTCCTCGAACAGACGCGCGATTTCCACAATGACCCGGACCGCTTTCTCCATATTGTCCGCCGAAATATATTCGAACTTCCCGTGATAGTTTTCGCCGCCGGTAAACAGGTTCGGCGTCGGTAGCCCCATATAGGACAGCTGCGAGCCGTCCGTTCCGCCGCGTATCGGCTGAATGTGCGGCTTGATCCCGACGTTTTCCATCGCCTCGCAGGCGATGTCGACAATTTCCCTGACCGGCTCGATCTTGGCCAGCATATTGTAGTACTGGTCCCGCATCTCCAGATTTATCCGGTTGTCGCCGTATTTTTGCCGCATTCTCTCGGCAATCGCCTTGAACGTTCGCTTGCGGGCTTCGAAATTGTCATGATCGAAGTCGCGGATTATATATTCGGATGCGGCCCGCTCGACATCGCCGCCCATCGCCACAAGATGGTAGAAGCCTTCGTAGCCTTCCGTATATTCCGGCGACTCCAGCTCCGGCAGCTGCCCGTGGAATTCCATCGCCAGCTTGCAGGCATTGACCATCTTCCCTTTGGCCGTTCCGGGATGCGTGCTCGTTCCTTGAAAGGTCAATTTGGCGATCGCCGCGTTGAAGCTTTCATATTCCAGTCCTCCCAGCGGACCGCCGTCGACCGTGTAGGCATAGGCCGCGCCGAAAGCTTGCACGTCGAAATGCGCGGGGCCGCGGCCGATTTCCTCGTCGGGTGTGAACGCCACTCTGATCGTGCCGTGCCGGATTTCCGGGTGGCTCCGCAAATACGCCATCGCGGTCATAATTTCCGCAATGCCCGCCTTGTCGTCCGCGCCGAGCAGCGTCGTGCCGTCGGTCGTAATAAGCGTATGGCCTTTATACGAGGACAGCTCGGGAAATTGCTCCGGCGACAGGACGACGCCTAGCCGCTCGTTCAGCACAATCGGCTTGCCGTCGTAATCATGATGAATTTGCGGATTCACATTGCGGCCGGTCATCGCCGGGGACGTATCCAGATGGGCCAGAAAGCCGATGACCGGCACATTCTTGTCCGTATTGGCGGGCAAGGTCGCCATGACATAGCCGTTCGCATCCATCGTGACGTCCGACAGGCCGATCGCGGCCAGCTCCTCCGCGAGCAGCCGGCCAAGCTCAAGCTGTCCCGGTGTGGACGGAACGGTCTGGCTGTTGTCATCCGACTGGGTATCCACCCGGACATAACGGATAAACCGCTCGATAATCTCTTGCTTCATTTTTAGTCACTCCTTATGAACGGAATCGGTGCCGACCAGCGGGCGCCGGCACCGCAAATGCCGCTCTAAATTTCAAGACGCATGCCGTCGAAGGCGACTTCGATGCCGTGCGGCGCAAAAATATCGGTCAGGTCCTCATGAAGCAGATGCGCATTATGCGAAAAATGGGTCACGGCAATTTTGGCGCCGGCTCGCAGCATGCCGGTCTCCGCCATCCGCTTCTGCGCGTCCAAAACGGCATCGACGTTCATATGGCCGACATCGTACGGAATATTCCCCATCGTACATTCCAGTATGGCCAGATCGACCGGCTTCCCTTCCAGCCAGCGCCACGTTTCCTCGGGAAATCTTCCGCTGTCGTGACCGTAAAATACCGTTTTGCCGTTTTTCTCTATGTAATAAACGTAGCAGGTTTCCATCGGATTATGCGAGGCGGGAAGCGCTGTCACGACGGCCGTCCGCAGCTCGGTCCGTTCGAACGGCCTGACGCGGTGCAATTCGAATTTGCCGTGATCGCCGCCGTTCAGGACGAGCGTATCGTGAATGATGCGGATCGCCGCATCGTTGCCGTACACATGAATCGTATGATCCTTCGCCTGCGCGTAACCCGGAAGTCGCGCCACCAGATCGTCCGGATACAGATGGTCGGAGTGGGTATGCGTGATGATGAGATCCTTCATGTCCTCCATGTCGATCCCGTCCCGCAGCATATGCAGCAGCGTATCCGGAGGGAAGTCGACCTTCAATTCATTGTCGAACAAGACGGAGGTGCGGGTACGGATATTTTTGCCTCCTGCCGCTTTCGCCTTGACGCACAGTTCACAGGTGCAGAACAGGGACGGTATCCCTTCAAAAGCAGCCGTACCGAGAAAATGAACGAGCATGCCGGTAATTCCTCCTTCGCATAATGGCTAATGGCCCAACGTACTCATCATTCGCCATGATAAACGCCGTTCCTGCCTGCTGGAATGTGAAAATAACGAAAAGCCTTCGATCAGCCGTTATCCGACTGATCAGAAGGCTTGATGCCGTTATGGTTTCGGGCCGAACCGGTTAAGAGCCGCGCGTGAACAGCTTCTTGCGGGCGGCAAAGAGCAGGCCGGCAACGAGCGCGGCAGCGGCGACCAGCGCCAGCAGTATGACGTTCGGCGATTGCCCCGAATCGCCGGCGCCGGCGTCGGCAGCGGCGGCGGCTTGGACGGCGTCGGCCGTATCGTCAATCTGCGCCGTACCGGCCGCAGCTTGCCCTGCGGCGCCCGCGGCACCTGCATCGCCGGCCTGCGCCGTACCGCCGGCCGCTCCGAACAGAACCGCCTGCTCTCCTTCTACGACTACGACCGATTCCCGGCCGAACTTCTCATAGAGGAAATCCGCATACGTCTCGTCGTAAGGCGTAATGCCGACCTCCACCATGCCGCCGACCACGCCGGTATGCGTAATCGAGAACCCTTGCTCGGCGATGTCTTCCTGTCCCGTTCCAAAAACGTACGCATCGATCTCGGCTTGCTTCGCCGAAAGTTCGTCCTCGGTCGCCGCCGCGACCGAAGCTCGCGGGGAAGCGGCGTTTTCCGGGACGGCCCATACGGAACCGGCAGCCAACACGAACATGCAGCCCGCCGATACGATCACTTTAGCCCAACGTTTCTTCATCTCTTGTTTCATGATGATAGACCTCCTCATTTTTCTTCTGGTTTATTTTTCCGGCTTTTCGCCATACGGTTCCATCGATCGGGCTACCGCGGCGGCTTCTTCGCCGGTCAAATTTCCGGAGAGCATGTAATGAACGCCGTTCAAGCGCCAGTGAAGCTCGACGTTCGGCACCGACTGCCCTTCATCCGACATCGGCGGCCCGGCAATCAAATATCCGGCGGAGCCGTTCACGTCGATCTCCTCATCGTAGGCAGCCGGCATATCTTCATTGTTCTTTTGCGCGAATACGCCGAACGAACGATTTCCCGCCACGTAGCTGAATACGGCATCCGTCGCCTCCCCGTCTTCCGGTCCCGTTACGCTGATCTCGTAAAGAGAGAACCCGTCCGGAATATAGGAAGGGATGAGCAGCCCTTCGCCGAATGCGCGGCCGGCTTCTTCGTAGCCATTCACCACCCGCGGTTCGTTTGCGGAAGGGCCTGTCGGCCCGTCGCCGCCGTCCGCACCGCCGATGAAGGTGCCCGGCGTCTGCGGTTCGCCCGGCGTCTTGCCGCCCGCCGGCCCATCGACGAGCATCGGCGCGACAACGAGCAGTAACCCGATGATGGCCGCGGCGATCGCTCCCGCCATCCATGCGTTGCGCTTCCAAGGCCGCCGCTCTTGAGTCGGAACGGACGTTTCCTTATCCAGGGCGGCAATACGCCTCACCTTCGCCTTCATCTCCTCGTCGAAATGGAGATTCGCGAAAAGCATATCGTCAGCTTCCAGTTTCACCCGCATCCGGATCTCCCTGTCCTGTCGTGTCATTATGCGAGCCCCTCCTTTGCCAGGCATTCGCTCAGAAGCTCCCTTGCCCGGTGCAGCCTGCCGCGGACGGTGCCTTCCGGCGTGCCGGTCGCTTCGGCGATTTCCCGGGTTCCCAGGTCAAGGTAGTAGTACAAGTAAATGACCTCGTGATAATGTGCGGGCAGTT
Organism: Paenibacillus cisolokensis; assembly: GCF_050481165.1. Taxonomy (NCBI): domain Bacteria; kingdom Bacillati; phylum Bacillota; class Bacilli; order Caryophanales; family Paenibacillaceae; genus Paenibacillus; species Paenibacillus cisolokensis. The sequence goes on along the minus strand of NZ_JBCNFP010000068.1, from coordinate 14,136 downwards.
TGACGATATATTTCAAAATGGTCGTTTGATCCAGTCGCTCCAGCGCTTCTTCCTCGACGCTGCGCAGGGCGGCACCGGGCATCAAAACCGGATCCGTCGGCTGCTCCCGCGTCATTTTCAATCCGAGTTTGTCCCGGCATGCGTTGATCGCAATGGCGGTCAGCCATGTTTTCACGCTGCTGTCGCCGCGGAATGACGTCCAGTTGCGATAAGCCCGGAGGAAAACTTCCTGGCTGATATCTTCGGCCAGATGCCGGTCGCCCAAGTAAAAATAGGCCGTACGCAGCACGGAAGAGCCGTATTCGTTCATCATTCGCTCAAGCGCCAAGGAGGGTTCCGCGGGAAATCGGGTTTTGTCAGTTGGGCCGGCCGGCCTCGCCATCTGTTGACCACCTCCATACCCTATAGACGGTCCGATTTCCGAATCCGCTACATGAAAAACGTGAAAAGCCGAAAAAAAATACCGCAGCATACCGAAACGCTGCGGTTAAAACCCGATTATGAAATTACGGCGCAACCTGCTCCAACCCGACCATTTTGCGGCTGTAACGGAATATGATCACCTTGTAGGTGCCGCCTATTCTCATCTCCACCTTCTCCGAAAACAGTTCGTAGCGGCCGCCGTCCGTTGTCGTAATGTTGTCTCCTCCCCGCCTCGGATCCCACCGGTCGGCCACCGTAATTTGCTTCTCGACCGGCCCTGCGGCGATGTCCAGCAGCGCTTGCCCCGCCATCAGCAATATGTAGAGCACCATGACGCCGAGAACGACGGCCAACAGCCAGAGGAATCGGGATTTGACGAGTCGTGTCGTTCGGGCGATCCGATACGCGTAGGACACGAAGAAACTGAAGATGAGCAGCGCAGCGCAGGCCATGCTGATCTCGCTCCACAATACGGTCCGTTCGATCGATTCGTACATTGCGAATATGACGGCGCTCGATGCGAGCCAGAACAGCACGATGCCGATCCGCGCGATATTTCGCTTTCTCCGGTACCATTTTCTGCCGTCCGCTTCCACGAGCACAGTCGGCGCGATCGCTCCTTGCTTTCCGGTATCCATCCTTCTCCCCCTTTCCGGCTTATTCGGCCGCGCCGCTCGATCGGCGAACGATGAGTTCCGGCTCCAGCACGATCTGCTTCGGTTCCGTCTCGTTTTTCGTCCTGATCGCTTCGATCAGCATGTTCGTGGCGATTTGCCCCATTTGATAGCCGGGCTGCCGAATGGTGGTCAGCGGCGGATTCAGATGCTTCGCCCAGACGGTTTCGTCGTAGCCGACGACCGCTATCCGCTCGGGAATGCTGAGTCCGAGCTCGCGTATCGCATCCATCACTTCCAGCGTAATCATGTTGTTGGTGGAAAATACGGCATCGGTGTCCGGATGCTCGCGCAGGAAGCGGAGCGTCGCTTCCTTGATCTTGCCGCTGTCCTGCTCGGCTTCGACGATCCGAAGGTCTTCGGCGGCATACCCGCTGTCCAGCAGCGCTGTCCGGTAGCCTTGAATCCGTTCCTTCCAGGTGCTGACATGCTCGTTCCGGTACGTGACGGCGGCGATGTTCCGCTTGCCGTTGTTCAGCAGATGCCGGACGGCCATCGAGGCGCCTTTCACGTTATTGATGACGACATTGTTCACGTTCAGGCCCGGAAGCTTGCGGTTGATCACGACAAGCGGGTAGCGGGAATCGACCAGCTGCCGGAAAAAATCCGGATTCCGAACGGTAGGGTTGATCACAATGCCGTCCACTTGCCGCATCCGGAACTCGCGGATATATTGCTCCTCTTTCTCCGGCTCCTCGTCCGAATTGCATATCATAAGGTGAAAGCCCTGATTGCGGGTGGCGTCCTCGACGCCTTCCAGAACCGAAGTCCAGAACGGATTTTTCAGATTGGACAGTACCATTCCGATAACGTTCGTTTGCGACGACTTCAGCCCTTTGGCAAGCGCGTTCGGCCGGTAGTCCAGTTCCTTGATGACGTCGAGCACTCTTTGCCGCGTCTCTTCCGTCGTATGAGCGTAGTTGTGATTAATAATTCTCGAGACGGTCGTTTTGGAAACGCCGGCTTTTTTCGCCACATCCGTAATTGTAACTTTCATCATCACCATTCCTACAAGATAGAATCGCGCGGATACGACATTCGTTTGGAAAACGGTTTACTTTCGCTTTCACAACTAAATTACACTTCACGCCGGGCTTTCGTCAACGTAAATGTTCCGATTTGGCGTATACGGCTTTCATATTCGTGAAAAATTCCTGATTCGTATGACCGATCGAGTACGGACCGAACCCCGATTTTTTCACGCCGCCGAACGGCACATGAGCCTGGCTCGCGGTACCGTGGTTCAGGTGAACCATGCCGCACTCGAGCAGCTCCGTCATCGCCAGCGCAACGTCGGGGCGATTCGTAAAGACGGATGCGGCAAGCCCGTAGTCGGTGCCGTTGGCCGTATCGACCGCTTCCTGCCAATCGTCGACTTCCAGGACGGACAGCACGGGACCGAATATTTCCTCCCTGGCGATCGTCATCTGCCCGGTCACGCCGGTAAACAGCGTCGGAGCCACATAATAACCGGCCTCGTCCCCGTCTTCACTCTCGATGGCGAGGCGATCGCCGCCGCAGGCGAGAACCGCTCCTTCGCGCTTCCCTGTTTCGATATAGCGCATGACCGATTCGAAATGCCGGCGGTCGATGAGCGGTCCCATCGTCACGCCGTCCTTCCAGGCCGGCCCGACGCGGATCTCCCTCATCCGTTCCATAATATAATCGGTCAGTCTGGCCGCAATGTCCTTGAGCGCGATCACCCGGCTGATCGCCGTGCAGCGCTGTCCCGAGCAGGCAAATGCGGCCTGGACGATTTGCTCCGCGGCGTAAGCCAGATTGCCGTCATCCAGCACGATCGCCGCATTTTTCCCGCCCAGCTCGAGCTGCGTCTTCGCCAGACGCGAAGCGGCGATGCCGTTAATGCGCAGGCCGAGAGCGGTCGAGCCGGTAAAGCTGATGCCGCTCACGAGAGGATGGGAGACGAGCGGATCGCCGACCTTGCCGCCGGCGCCCAGTATCATATTGACGACCCCTCCGGGCAGGCCGGCTTCGGCCAGCAGCTCCATCAAGCGCACGGCGGACCATGGCGTGGCCGAAGCCGGCTTGAACACGACCGTGCATCCGTAGGCGAGCGCCGGCGCAATTTTGCGGACCGGCGTAACGACCGGAAAATTCCACGGCGCGATCGCCGCCACGACACCGATCGGATAGCGGATGACGCTGACGCCGATCTGCCCGTCCTCGCTCGGCATACGGTATCCTTCGACGCGAAACGCCTCGCCTGCGGAGAAGCGCGCCTCATTCGCGGCCCGCCGCACCTCGCCGAGCGATTCGGCCAGCGCCTTCCCCTGCTCGGCGGAAATCCTGTAGGCGAGCTCCTCCCGGTCGCTTTCCAGCAAATCGGCAAAACGGTTCAAAATGCCGGCCCGTACCGGAGCCGGCGTATTGCGCCATGAAGCGAACGCCCGATGTGCGGACAGCACTGCCCGATTCACATCCTCCCCGTTCGAGTCCGGAAAATCGCCGATTCGCCGGGACGGACGAGCCGCTTCGTATACCGGATACGTAAGGCCGCCGGCGCTCTCCGTCCAGGCGCCGTCAATATAATTGCGGTAAGTGCGGCCGCCATTCGCGTCAAGCCAGCTTTTCATCGGATTTCCGTTCATTTCGGCTCCCCTCCCCTTCGCGTTATGCCATCGCATCGCGGCAAATTTGCTTCAGATCTTCCAGCGTCGGCCTGCGCGGGTTGACCGGGACATTGCCCGAAGTCATCGCTTCCGCCGCGATCGTGTCCAGATCTTGCTCCGTCACGCCGAAATCCGCCAACGTCTGATGAATGCCCACGTCCCGCTTCAGCTCGCGTACGGCGACGACCGCCTGCTCGGCCGCTTCCCGCGGCGACATGCCTTCGACCGGCATGCCGAAAATTTGCGCGATTTCCTTGAATTTCGCCAGATTGCCGATCAGGTTGTACTGCATCACGACCGGAAGAAGAATGGCATTGACCAGCCCGTGCGGAATATGAAAATGGGCGCCGAGCGGAATGGCCAGCGCATGAGCCAGACCGAGCCTCGTCGGATTGAACGCCATCGCCGCGATCAGGCTGGCCATCAGCATGTCGTACCGCGCCTCGAGATTTTCCCCTTGCGCGACCGCGGTGCGGAGACTGCGCGCGATCAGCTTCATCGATTGGATGGACAGCCCTTCGGATATGGGCTGCGTCGCTTTGTTGACGAACGATTCCAGCGCATGCGTCAAGGCGTCCATACCGGTGGCCGCCGTAATATGGGCGGGCAGCGATACCGTAAGCTCCGGGTCGCACAATGCGACGTCCGGGCAGTTGTACGTGCTGCCGACGCTAAGCTTCGCCTTCGCTTGCTTGTCGGAAAGCACCGACCAGACGGTCAGCTCGCTTCCCGTCCCCGCCGTCGTCGGAACGGCGATCATCGGCGCGCCCTTCCCCGGCACCTTGCCGATGCCGACATAATCGCGGATATGACCGCGGTTGCCGAGCATGAGGGCGGCCGCTTTGGCCGTATCGAGAGCGCTGCCGCCACCGAGCCCGACGACGCAGTCGCAGCCCGTGGCGGCGGCAGCCTCTTTCGCCCGCATCACCCCCTCAATGTCCGGATCCGCTTCGATATCGTTAAAGATCGTATAGGGAATGCCGGCATCCGCCAGCACGTCCGTCAGACGGTCGGTCATACCCGCCTTCTGCACGCCCGGATCGCTGACCAGCAGAACCTTCGTCCCGTTCAGCCGTTTCACGTGTGAAGCAAGCTCCCTTACCGCTCCGTTGCCGAATTCGATCGCCGTCGGAAGCTCGTACCGGAATATCCGATTCCACAACATGCCGCATCTTCTCCCTCTATCGCGAATATGGACTTTCTTCCAGAAGCGCCGAGGACAAGTCGAGACCGAAACGCTCCCCCCAGCCTTGCAGTTCCGTCTCGACGGAAGCCGGCAGGGCGATCCCGCAGCTCTTCCGCTCCAGCGTCTTGCGGTGCTCCAGCTCTCCGGGAATCAAAATTTCGCTAACGCCCGGCGCCCGCGGCTCGGCCTTGATTTCCTCGATATAGCGGTCCACCCGCTCCTTGAACAGCTCGGTCGGCATAAACTTGCCGATATCGAACGCGATGAACATATGCCCCACATTTTGCGGCTCGTCCCAATTTTCGTACATATTGTTCACATAACGGCCGAAGCCCGCACCGGTCAATACGCCGCACAACAGATCGATAAACAGGGAGATGCCGTATCCTTTCGCGCCCCCCATCGGCAAAACCGATCCTTCCAGCGCAGCGTTGGCGTCGGTGGTCGGATTGCCGTATTTGTCAATCGCCCAGCCGGGCGGGATGCTCTCGCCCTTTTGGGCGGCGACAATAATTTTGCCTCTAGCCACGACGCTTGTGGCCATGTCGAGAATAAACGGAAGCCGGCGGCCGGCCGGCACGCCTACGGCCAACGGATTGGTGCCGATGAACGGGCGCAGCCCGCCGGTCGGCGGCATCGTTTGCGACGCATTCGACATAATGATCATAATCGTATCCCGCTGAACGGCTTTCAGCAAGTAATAGGCGCAGGTGCCGAAATGATTGGACCGCTTGACGCCGACGACCGCGCTGCCGTTGCGCCTGGCGCCTTCAAGCGCCAATTCGAGCGCCCTCGTTCCGACGACGGCTCCCGGATTGTTGTTCCCGTCCAGCAGCGTAACGGTGCCCGTCGTCCTTGCGAACATCTGCCCGTCGGCGTTCATCATGCCCGCTTCCAGCCGCTTCAGGTAAATATCCGCCCGTACGACGCCGTGGGAATCGATTCCCCGGAGATCCGCTTGCACGAGCGATTCCGCGATAATGTCCGCATGCTCCCGGGAAACGCCCGCAGCCGTGAACAAACCGGCGCAATACTGCGCAAGCTTCTGCCAATCGTAACGGCGGATCATGGCAGCCTGCATCCTTTGCGCCGAATCGTTTCGTTCACCCATGCGCGGTCCGCCGTTCCGTTCTCAATCGCGAGCATCGTCTCCCGCTCGCGCCGCAGCTGCTCTTCGACTTTGTCCATCAGCCGCTCCGCGTGCGCTTGCGGCACCGCGACGACCCCGTCCTCGTCGCCGAATATAATGTCTCCCGGGTGCACGACCATACAGCCGACCGTGACGGGCACGTTGATTTCCCCCGGTCCCTCCTTGAACGGGCCGCGATGCGTCACGCCCCTGGCGTAGCACGGGTAATTGTGCGAGAGGAACGCCTTCGAATCGCGTATCGCCCCGTCGATAACAAAGCCCGCCACTCCTTTCTTCCTGGCGAGCCGCAGCATAATTTCCCCGACAATCGCCTGCGTCGTATCGCCGCCCGCATCGACGACGATGACATCGCCCGGCTCCGCCATGTCGATCGCCTTATGCACCATCAAATTGTCTCCCGACCGCGTCCTGACGGTAAAGGCCGGCCCGAGCAGAATGCCGCCGGCATGGCAAGGACGCAGATCGGCACCGGCGCCGTGCATGCGGTTCATGTTATCGCTGATCAGAGAAGCGGTGGCAGCCTTGAACCGTTCCAGCACGGTTGCCGGCGGCCGGTTTTCCAGCGGAAAAATGCGAAATCCGAGATTTTCCATAGCCTTATTCATCCCCCAGAATATAGCCGGCAATCGCGGAGAAATCCTGTTCCCCGATTTGCTTCCCCGTCATGTTGTACAGCTGCAAGGCGAGATGGGCCAGCGGCAAAGGCAGGTCCCTTCCTTCCTCGACGGCGATTTGCACATCCTTCTTCATCAAGCGCTGTTTGAATCCCGGCTTGAAGTCCCGCTTGACGATCGTCTCCCACTTGTTCAGCAGCATCCAGGACGCGCCCGAGCTGCTGCCGATGACCCGTACCAGCGTTTCCGGGTCGATCTCGAGCTTCCCGGCCAGAGCCAGCGCTTCGGCGGAAGCGATCATATGAATGCCGGCCAGCATCTGGTTGATCGCTTTGACCGCCTTGCCGGCGCCGACGGGACCGACCCGCCAAATGTTCCCGGCCATCGCTGCCAGCAGCGGACGGACCTCGTCGAGCACGTCTTCGTCGCCGCCGGCCATGACGGTAAGCGTACCGTTCTCCGCTCCGGCCGTCCCGCCGCTTACGGGAGCGTCGAGCACGCGGATGCCTCTTTCGCTGTACGCCGCATGGATCGCTTTCATCGTCGCCGGAGATCCGGACGTCATTTCGATCAGGATGCAGTCCGCCGGCAACGCGCCCGCGATGCTTTCGTCCAGAAGCACCTGCTCCATTTCCCGGTCGGCAGGCAATATACTGATCAACGCCTCGCTGTTCAAGGCGACATGTTCCAGATGAGGATGAACCGCGGCGCCCAGGCTTCGCAGCTCTTCGACCGGACGCGGATTGCGGTGAACCGCCACCTGCACCTCGTAACCATGCTTCAGCAAATTTCGGGCCATCGGCAATCCCATGGCGCCCAAGCCGATAAATCCGACACGTTTCAATTTCATCGCCTCTCCCTTCGCGCAAAGCATGAGAGCTAATAGACGGCTATTAGCTCTCGCTGCTTGCCCGCGATTTACAGCACGGTAGCGTCCAGTTCCCAGCCCAGCTCCTCGTACAGCCTTCTGCGTCCGGCTTTGTCGCCGGACAGCTCCTGATGCGCGTACTTGGCGACGTCGTAGGCGATTTTGCGCGGGACGACGACGACGCCGTCGCCATCGGCCACGACGATGTCACCCGGATAAACGGCCACTCCGCCGATCGCGACCGGAACGTCCTTGGCATCGAAGCGAATGCGCGTCTGATCCATCCCCTGGGAAACGAATTTCGACCATACCGGAATTTTCTGCATGATCACTTCGTCCGTATCCCGAATCCCGCCGCCGTTCGTAATGTAGCCTCTGCATCCTTTCTTGAGCGCCGCAAGCGTGTTATTGGAACCGAGAATGCCGACATCGCAACCGCTGACATCCATCACCATAATATCGCCGTCCACAATATCCGCTTGCCACGGATCGTGGCATACTTCACGGTAATACCATTTCACCCAGGCCGTATATTCTTCCGGCGTTTTTCCCGGCATGGGACCCTCGTAAGGAAGGTAGCGCACCGTGCGGGCTATACCGACGATTCTCGTCCGCCAGAGCGGCTTCACGTCGTGATGCACGGTACCGAAGCCGTGGTAGCCTACCCAGTCCATCCCGTCGCGCACATCCGTTACGCGCAAATCTTTGTACAGCTCAAGCAGCTGCTTGCGGTCATCCTGCTGACGTTCCATCGATCATCGACTCCTTTTCATCATCGTTATTCGGAAAAGACGACTGCATCAAGACGCCAGGCGAACTTTCATGAACGGTTAACCGAAATCGGCGTTCACCCCCTTGGCGGAATATGCCGCTTCCAGCGCGGCTACCCTTTGATTCCTCCTGCGGCGATGCCTTCGATCAAATACCGCTGGGCGAAGATGAACATGACGAACACCGGCACGAGCGTCAAAATGGACATCGCGAACAAGGCTCCCCACGAACTTTCGCCGGACGAATCGGTAAACATCCGCAGCCCAAGCGCTACCGTATACAGTTGAATTCCGCTTATATAGAGCAGCTGGCTGAAGAAATCGTTCCACGTCCAGATGAACGTGAAAATCGCGGTCGTGATCAGCGCCGGCAACGTAAGCGGGACGATCAGATACCCGTACATGCGGATCGGTCCGCAGCCGTCGATTTTCGCCGCCTGGTCCAGTTCCTTGGGCAAGGAGCGGATGAACTGCACGATGAGAAAAACAAAGAACGCTTCGACGGCGAAAAATTTGGGAACCGTCAGCGGCAAATAGGTATTGATCCAGCCGAACCGGTTGAACATGATGTATTGCGGAATGACGGTAACGTGAAACGGCAGCATAAGCGTCATCAGCATGACCGCGAAAAACGTCTTTTTCAGTGCGAACTCCAGCCTCGCGAAGGCGTATGCGGCCATGGAGCAGGAAAGAAGCGTGCCGATCACGCTGAAGGCGACGACGATGAACGTATTGACGAAAAACGTGCCGAACGTATAGCCGGAAAGTCCGGCCCAGCCCGTCTTGTAATGCTCGAAGGTGACGGTCCGGGGGATCAGCGACGGATTGGCGAAAATATCGGCGTTCGGCTTGAACGAGCTGACGAACATCCACACCAGCGGATACGCCATAAGCACACAACCGGCCAAAATCACGACATGCAGCAGCAGCTTTGACGTCCTGCTCATGACCAACTGGCAACACCTCTATTCCTGATAGTGAACCCACTTACCGGATGTCACGAAGACCAGGCATGTGATAAATGCGATCGCAAGCAGCAGCACCCAGGCCATGGCGGCGGCGTAGCCCATATCGAACTGCGTAAAGCCTTTCTGGTACAAATAGAGCGTGTAGAACAAGGTGGAATGAAGCGGTCCTCCGCTCCCGCCGCTCACCACATAGGCCGGGGTGAAAGCCTGAAAGGCATGGATGATCTGCATGACCAGATTGAAAAAAACGATCGGGGTCAACAGCGGAAACGTCACATGCGCAAACTGCCTTGCCGCGCCCGCCCCGTCGATTCTCGCCGACTCGTACAGATCGGACGGAATTTGCTTCAGACCGGCCAAAAAAATGACCATCGAGGAGCCGAACTGCCATACCGACAACACAATAAGCGTATATAACGCCGTGCCCGGCGAAGCGATCCAGTTCGTTCCTTCGATGCCGAGCCGCCCGAGAAGGCCGTTGATCAAGCCGTCCCCGCCGAAAATTTGGCGCCACAGCAGGCCGATGGCGACGCTGCCGCCGAACAGGGAAGGCACGTAATAAATCGCGCGGTAAACGTTCAGCCCCCTGATCCCCTTATTTAAAAGCAGCGCGATGGCGAGCGCGAAGCTGAGAGACAGCGGAACGGCAAGCAGCACATACGTCAGCGTGACCGTCACGCTTTTGATATATTTCGCGTCGCGAAACATTTCCGCAAAGTTCTGAAAGCCGATCCATTGCGGAGCGGTCAGCAAATCATATCTCGTAAAGGAAAGATATAACGAAAAGGCCATGGGAAAAGCGGTCAGACAGAGCAATCCGAGCAGCCACGGCGACAAGAACAGATAACCGACCCAATTGTTTTTCCAGAACGTTTTGATCGTTTGCATCGTTTCACTCCCGAAAGCCGTCATCGGTTCAAAATGGCCGCGGCCTTCTCGACGAAATTTTGCGCCCCCTGATCGACCGTCTTTTGCCCGAAGGCGATTTCCTGGGCCGTTTCGCTCAGCAGCGTGCGAACCTCGCCCTGCCCTTTGGGCGGCAGCGGAATCGTACCGGCCGTCTTCAGACTGGTCTGGATCGCGTCGAGGGTTCGCTGTTCCGCCGGCGACAGCTCCGATTTGATCGCTTCATTGCCTTTCGTCGAACCGAGCGCGCCTTGCTCCAGCTTGAAAACCTTCTGCGCTTCTTCGCGGTTGACGAAAAAGTTGATAAAATCGGCCGCTTCCTGCGGATGCTTCGAGCGGGCGGAAACGGCAAGATAAGCGCCTTCCACAAATTCGCCCTCCCGGCCTGCCGGATCACCCGGTCTGCGCAGCGCCTGAACGTCTCCGTCCACATAATGCTGGTATAGCGGAATCTGATTGAACGGGAATATGGCCAGTATCACTTTTCCTTTGACGAACAGACTTTGATCGAGCGAGACGTTGGCATATTGCTCGCTCGTTGCCGCATCCGGAGCCATCTTGTCTTTGCGGAGCCGGTCCCATATGGCGAACCAGGCGGCCACATCCTCTTTCGTCACGCCCAGCTTGCCGTCGGCATCGAACAGTTCTTTGCCGCGCTGCCGAGCGAACACTTGCAGCCCCGTAATATCGCCGCCGGCATCGACCACCGCCCACCGGTCCGGGTCGTCGCTTGCGCCGATCGCCTTTTGAATTTCGGCCGCCTTGGCGTGGAAGTCATCCCAGGTCCAGTTGAAATCCGGCGCCTGAACGCCAAGCTTATCCAGCGTTCCGGCATTGTACGCCCACCCCGTCATCGTGACGCCTTGCGCGACCATGACCGTTTTCCCGTCGACTTTGCCGACTTCCCGTACCGCTTCGGGAAAATCGCTCAAATCGATCGTCTTGTTCTCGAGATACGGATCGAGTTCGAGCAGCGCGCCTCTTTGCGCATAGTCGGCCACATACGTCGCGTGCATGCCGATCACGTCGGGCGCGTTGCCTCCCGCGGTCTGGGTCGCCAGCTTGTCCCAGTAGTCGTTGAAGCTGCCGTACTGCCTTTCGATTTTGACGTTCGGATGCTCTTTCTCGTACATATCCGCAATCGCGTTGTACTTCTCATGACGTTTCGCGTCTCCCCACCAGGCGAAGCTGATCGCGATTTTCTCCCCCTGATCCGGATTCTCCGCGGAACCCGCCGGTGTCGTCTTCGTCCCCCCTCCGCTGCAAGCCGGCAACCCGATGAGAACCGAAAGGAAAACGAGCGGCATAATAAGCGCTTTCATTTTCTTCATGGGCATCCCTCCGTTATTGGTTATAAGCTCCGCTCTCCTGCATCATTTCGAATCGGGTCTTTCGATCGGCATCCCGTTTTCTCTCAAAAGAGCCGGAGCAATTTGTAACGCGATTATATTGGGAATCGGTTTCCAAGGTCAATGAGATTTTGCGCTTAAAAAATTGAGTTTTTTTACATCGCCGCTTTCCGCGGCGGCTGCCGGTGATGGTGCCGGATGACGGCGAACCGGAATTGCCTTGATTTCCGGAATCCGATTTGATAGAATTCGGTTAACCGATTTAGTAAACCGGTTCCCAAACCGGTCCGCTCCGAACGAATGACTTTACACCTACGATTCCTCATCCGCGCGCAGGCAAAAATGGCCGTATGGCAACACCAATCCAGTAAAGGTGGTCGCGGGCACATGATGCAAGGTGATTCTTCGTTCTGTTCCGACAAGGCAGTCGCCGTGTTGATCGACGCCTCGAAAGACCAGCATGCCGCAATGCTGCAAGGGCTCCGGCAGTATGCACGGGAGCATCCCCACTGGTTCGTCTTTTCGCTTGCGGACGTGCTGCTGGAAGCTTGTAAACTGGCACGGATTCCGGTGCCGGAGACAGAGGCGCCAGACGGCGGCCTGCAGGAGCGAAACGCGCGCGAAAACCTTGTCCCTCCCTCTTCTTCCGTCATGCCGGACAGCGTGAAAGCCGGTTACAACGCCGCGCTGCTGCTCGACCGAATCATAGCCGGGCAAAGCGAACTCCGGGATGACGACCGCCCGGTTGGCCCGGACGGACGTCCGCCAGCCGACCCTTCTATCGAAGAAGACCAAATCGTATCGGAAGCGCTTGACTTCATCCATAACAACGCCTGCGAAGGCATAACGGTCAAGGACTTGCTGAACGAAATTCCGCTATCCCGCAGAATGCTCGAACACCGGTTCCGCAAAGCGGTTGGCGTAACGCCGCACAAAAAAATCATTTCCGCCCGGCTGAACTATGTCAAACGGCTGTTGGCCGACACCGACCTGACCCTTGCCGAGATCGCGGACAGAGCCGGCTTTCGGCATGCCGAGTATTTGAGCGTGGCGTTCAAGCGCGAAGTCGGCATCCCGCCGGGCCGGTACCGCAAGCTGTACCGGCGGAAAACGGCCGTTTCGCACATATAACCGCCGTGCATGATCCGTTATGCGAATCCGACATTTCCATTATCGGCCGGAGTTTTATACGATAGAAGGAAACGATGGCGGCAAGGGAGGAACTGGACAAATTGAAACGCGACCCGCTGCACACCCCATTATGCGAGCTTCTCGGAATCGATCTGCCCATCATACAAGCCGGCATGGCCGGAGGACCGGCCACCCCTTCGCTGGTCGCCGCCGTGTCCGCGGCAGGCGGACTCGGTACGCTTGGCGCGGCCTACATGGAGCCCGAAGCGATCCGCGAAGCGGTGCGCGCGGTCAGGCGGCTGACGGACAAGCCGTTTGCCGCCAACCTGTTTGTCGCGCCGATGCGCGATGATTATTCGCGGTATGCCGAAGTGCAGCCGGTACTCGATCGGATCGGCGCGGAGCTCGATCTGGCGCCGCGGGCCGGCATCTCGCCGCCCGCCACGCCCGACAGGCTGGAACGGCAATTCGCCGTACTGCTGGAAGAAGGCGTGCCGGTCATCAGCACGGCCTTCGGTCCGCTTCCCGAACCGCTCGGGCGGGCCGCCCGCGAAGCGGGACGGATCGTCGCCACGATGGTGACGACGGTCGAGGAAGCGCTGACCGCCGAAGCGGCGGGCAGCGAGATTCTCGTCGCCCAAGGCTGCGACGCCGGAGGCCATCGGGGCACGTTCGATACGAGCCGGCGCCCGTACGGCGCGCTTGTCGGCACGTTCTCGCTCGTGCCGCAGATCGCCGACCGGGTCAAGGCGCCGGTCGTCGCCGCCGGCGGCGTCATGGACGGCCGCGGCCTCGCGGCCGCGCTGCTGCTCGGCGCGCAAGGCGTTCAGCTCGGAACGCGCTTTCTGACAGCGGCCGAATCGGGCGCCCATCCCGCATACAAGGAAGCGCTGTTGGCGGCATCCGAGGACGACACGGTCATTACCCGCTGGTTTTCCGGCCGTCCGGCCCGTGGTCTTCGCAATCGCTTCATCGAGGCGGCGGAACAGTCTGGTCTGGAGCCGCTGCCGTTCCCGAGCCAGAATACCGCCACCGGTCCGATTCGACAAGCGGCGGCCGAGCGGAACGATGCCCAATATATGTCGCTTTGGGCAGGTCAAGCGCTGCGTCTGCTCACCCGCGATACGCCGGCCGCGCACATCGTGCGCGAAATCGCCGACGAGGCCCGTTCCCGCTTGTCCGGAATGGCAGGCGGCGGACCGGCCGAATGATGCGTGCGGCTTCCGCGTCGTCTGTGCCGGCATCGGCAGGCTGGCAGACGCCCTGAAGCCGCCCTTTGCTTTTGGCCCCGCTTCTGTTTCCCCGTCCATTGCTTTTGTCCCTCTCTTCCATTTCCCTCTACTTTACGTTGAAAGCGCATCCAACGGCGTCAGTGCATTTTGAAATCAAAGTCAACAGCCCAATCGTTTCCCTCGCACGCCCGGTGGCGGCAATCGGCAAAATCGGGGCGTGTCAACTCATTTAAAA